>JBBQLF010000013.1:0-19512 GCA_038327695.1 Bryobacterales bacterium | reverse complement strand
GGCACTCGATTCGGATACCACCCTCCGGACCCGATGCGGGTGGTGGGCCGCAGCCAACTCATGAACCTACACAACCACCAATGTCCCAATCCGGGCCATGTTATCTTTTGCGTTCAGGCGGTCGCTTCTCCGCTGTTGGCGAACATCTATCTGGATCCGCTCGATCAGGAACTGGCTTCGGCACTCGCGAGAAACGACCCACCTCTGCTCGCCAAAACTGACCCACTCAGGCCGCTGCCCCACAGGGCGTTTCGGCTGGCCGCGCCACGCGGCATTCGCCGCGGATGATAATGCCACACAAGCTGGTTACAGGGAACAAGAGACTTACGCGCCAGCGGCGCGGATGATGTCGCCAGCCCCGCGCCACGCCACGTGGCAGAACCTGTTTTCGGCGTGGGCAACTCTAAATGAGCAGAGGTGGGTCATTTCTCGTGAGCGCCGAGGGGAACTGGAGAAGCGCGGGCACAAGTTCTGCCGGTATGCGGACGACTGTAACATCTATGTGGGCAGTCAGCAGGCGGCGGAGCGAACGCATGAGTCCATTCAGGGCTGGATCGAGGAATGGCTGCGGTTGAAGGTGAACGCCGCCAAGAGCGGGACGGGGAGGGTTTGGGATAGAAAGTTTCCGGGCTTTCGACTGGACCGGCGGAAGCGGATCGTAGCAGCGCCGGAGAGTGTCGAACGATACAAGTCAAAGGTTCGCGAGATGTGGGACGGTGGCCGCAGCCGGACCAGCACGGAGGTGAGAGACGAGTGGAACCGGTCCGTGCGAGGGTGGTGGGGTTACTTCCGGCTGGCCGAAGTGCGCAAACCGATCTTCCGGCTGGAGGGCTGGATTCGCCGGCACATCCGGAAATGCTTTTGGCTGCGGTGGCACAACGCTGCCGGGCGGGAGAATGGGCTACGGCGACTGGGGGTCCATCCCCGCCAGCTCAAGACCGTGCGAACGAGCCGGGGTGCGTGGTTCATGGCGAAAACCTCGACTGTGAACGCGGGGCTGCGGACTTGAGCGCTATGCCGTTATGGCTTCCTCATGCCGTCAGAGCTTGCAGCGCAGTGAGCTGCTGGGTTCAACCGCCGGATGCGGAAAACCGCACGTCCGGCGGTGTGGGAGGCTGGCTGGGATTGCAACCAGCCAGCCGGCCTGATCTGTTTGGGGGGGGTGCTAGGCGCGTTTGTTTTTCCGGGCCAGATAGATGGTGCGATGGCCGCGGCCGATCATCGCTTCCGGGGGGAAGAAGCGGCTGGCGTCCCAGGTGCGGACTGCTCCAAAGCCGGCCGCCTTGAGGGTCTCCCAGATCTCGGTGCGGGTCCAGCAGACCTCCTGGACGCGCTCCACGTGGCGTTCCCAGAGCTTGCCGTGGCGGACGAAGAACTCGGCGGTTGTGGAGGCGCGGTCTTCCGCTGCGTCGTACTGGCCATGCATGACGACGATCAAGCCAGGCTTCTCATGGCGCCAGGTCTGAGGCCAGACGTCTCGAAAGGCGAGGCGGTTGTTGACGTCGAAATAGAAGTGGCCACCGGGCTTGAGGGCCCGCGCCACGGAGCTGGCCACGAGGGCCAGGTCCGCTTTCCGGGGCACGTGATTGATGGCGTCGAACTCGCAGGTGACCAAGTCCACGGGCTCCGGCAGGCGGAAGCGGCGCATGTCGGCGCGGAGCACGGTCACCGCGGCGCGGGCCTTGGCGGCCTTCTTGGCGGCGAGTTCGCACATGCCAGGGGCCTGGTCCAGGGCATAGACCTTCAGGCCGAGCTGGGCCAGCTCGATGGCCGTCGTCCCGGTGCCGCAGGCCAGATCGCAGGCTGACTCGCAATTGAGAACGATACCGTCCAGGAGTTCCTCGCGGGCCACCGCGCTCCAGGCGCGTGCCGACGCGAACAACTTGTCGTAGTAGGTGGCGAGCAGTTGATAGTGCATTTCAGAACTCCAGGCGCAGGCCCAGTTGAAACGTCCGGGCGCTTTTTGCTTTGGAGATGGTGGCGCCACTGAGGATGTCGACCTTCGTTTCCGGCAGGCTCAGATTGGTGTGATTCGGCACGTTGAAAGTCTCCCAGCGGAATTGCAGGGCTTTGCGCTCGGCCAGCATGAAGCGGCGGGACAGCGACAGATCGAGGAGGAAGGCGCCGGGACCGTCGAGGACATTTCGGCCGGAGGAGCCGAGGCGGTAGGTACCGCGAGGCACGACGGGGAAGGCGGCGCGGTCAAACCAGGCATCGACGGAAGGCTCAGTGGCCGTGCCTTTGGCGATGCGGTCCGGGCGGACGGCGTCGCCGAGATCGAGTGAATAGTTGCCGACCTTCGGCGTGAAGGGCTGGCCGGTGTAGGCGCGGGTGGTGCCGGCCATCTGCCAGTTGCGCAGGAAGGCGTTGCGGGTATAGCGCGGCTGCCAGATGAAGCTGGCGATGAAGGAGTGGCCGATGTCGAAATCGCTGCGTCCGCGTTCGCCCTTCAGGTTGCGAGCGTCCTGGGCGGAGGAGAAGCCGGCGGCGATGGTGCCGCCTGTGTTGGAGGATTCGTCGATGGACTTGGCAAAGACGTAACCGGCGCGCAGGAAGAGCGCCTTGTGGAAGCGGCGGCGCACTGTGACCGAGCCGGAGTTGTAGGCGGAGTTGGAGCCGGCGTTGATGAAGTTGATGGTCTGGAAGGCGGCGTAGGGGCGGGGGAACGTGCCATCGGGCAGCTTCAGGTCCAGGGCGCGGAAGGGTTGATTGATGTCGTAGCGGCGGGGCAGGTGGGTGCCTTTGGAGCCAGCGTAGGCGATCTCCAGAGCGGTGGCGCCGGCGAACTCCCGTTCCATGGTGAGGTTCCAGGACTGCATGTACTGGCTGCGTCCGTTGACGTCCTGTCCAGTGGTGGAGGTGACACCGGCGACTTTGCGGCGGGCGTCCGGGTAGGGGTTCGATACGGTGAGCAGCAACGGATTGGTGGAGCTGGCTGAATACGATTCGTTGATCGAGAACGGGTAGGTGTCACTGTACTCGTCAGTGCGGTACATGGAGCTGGAGCCGTAGAAGAGGCCGTAGCCGCCGCGGATGACGGTCTTTGCGCCGCCGAACGGGCGCCAGGCAAAGCCGAGGCGCGGGGCGAAGTCATTGCGGTCATTGTTGACCAGCGCGGGGCCGAGGCCCACGGTGTCCGCCATGGCGATGTAGGGGGCCATGCCGGAGTCCCGAATCCGCTTATCGAAGTCAGCCTGGCTCATGTTGCCGCGGCCGGAGACGACGATTTTGCCGAGGGAAGGGACAAACATGGACCAGGCGCCGAACTTCTCCTGCGGCGGCTTCATGAGCTCATAGCGCAGGCCGAGGTTCAGGGTGAGAGACGGCGTGATTTTGTAGTCGTCCTGGACGAAGCCCGAATAGTTCGAGACCAGATGATAAGGCCCGGCGCCGTCGAGCTGGCGGCGCGTGGTTTGGGCATAGCCGAGGACGAAGCCGGCCATGGGTTCGTTGGTGAAGCGGCCGAGGAAGGTCATGCGGCCGCGCGTGTCGCCGAATTGTTTCGAGAAGTACTGCATGCGCAGGAAATCGCCGCCGTATTTCAGGGTGTGCCGGCCTTTGATCCACGTCATGGAGCCGGCGTACTGGTAGTTGTTGAACACCCAGATTTTGGGCAGGTCGTAGGGGTGGCCCATGGTGATGTAGCCGTTGGTTTCGACCTGCGGCAGTCCCATGGCGATGGGGTTTTTGGTACCGCCGGTGAAGCCAACCCCGGCGCCCCAATCGCGGCCGCCGGCAGCCCAGCCCCAGTTGTTGGTTTTGCGGGAGAAGGAGGCGTTGAGATCCAGAAACATGGTTGGCGTGAGGGAACGGGTGTAGCGCGCGCCGGAGAGGAGGTCGAAGGCATCGGTGGCCGAGCCGAAGGTGGGAATCGGGATGCGGTAGATGGGGTTGTAGGAGGTGTTGGGACGCCAATAGGTGCTGAGGCTGAGCCGGTCTTTGGACGTCAGGGCGTGATCCACCTTAATGCTGAAGTTGTCAAAATCGCTAGTGGAATTGGCTTGGGTGACGTAGTTGTTGGCGCCGGTCAGGTTGGGTGCGGGATAGTAGGCGCCGAGGTTTTTCGAGACGGGATCGAGGCGGCTGGCGGGGATGAGGTTGCCGGGGAACAGGGCCTTGGCCAGCGGATCGGTGATCTTGAGAGGTTTGCCGTAGGCATCGGTGGCCTTGGTGAAATTGCCCGTCAGCATCTCCGGCAGAGGCACGATGCCGCGCTGGCTGACGCCGGCGATTTGCCGGAGGGACTCCCAACTCACCAGAAAGAAGGTCTTGTCGCGGCCGTTGTAGAGCTTTGGCAGGACGACAGGCCCGGTGACTGTCACGCCGAACTGGTTGCGCCGCAGCTTGCCTTTCCGGGGATCGAAGAAGCCGCGGGCGTCGGCCAGATCGTTGCGGATGAACTCGTAGAGGGCGCCGCGGAGGTGGTTGCCGCCGCTCTTGGTGACCACGCTGAGCAATCCGCCGGCATAGCGGCCGTACTCAGCCGAGAAGCCGGAGGTGACCATTTTGAACTCCTGGACGCCTTCCAGCGGAGGGCTGATCATAGCGCCGGTGTTGCGGCGCTGGGTGTTGTTCATGCCGTCCAGGAGGAAGCCGACGTTGTCGGCGCGTGCGCCGTTGACGGCGTATTGGCCGTCGCCATCCTCGCCTTTGGGGATGACGCCGCCGGTGAGGAAGGCCAGATCGCTGAAGTTGCGGCCGGAGAGAGGCATCTCAGTCAGCTCCGCATTGGTTGTGACTTCTCCGCGGGCGCCGCTTTCGGTGTTGAGGATGGGGGGTGTATCGGAGACCGTGATGGTTTCGCTGGTAGCGCCGACCTCCAATTGGAAGTCGAGGCGCAGGGTCTGGTCCAACGCTAAGGTAAACTCGGGCCGGCGGTAGAGATGGAAGCCGTCGCGGCGGGCCTCGAGGGAGTAGAGGCCGGGCTTCAAGTTCAGGATGGTGTAGTCGCCGTTTTCGTTGGTGGGGGCTACAAAGCTCTGGTTGGTTTCGGCGCTGAGGAGGCGCACGGCGGCGCCTGGGATGACGGCTGCAGTTGCGTCGGTGATGCGGCCGACGACACTGGCTGATGGTCCCTGTGCGTGCAAGGCCATCGCGATGGAGAGAAGTGAGGCAAGTAGCGTTGTTGCCGGCATGCGATGTTCCGAAGTCCTGTCAGACATGATACTCTCAGCCTGATTCCCATGTTTACTCAAGCTCTGTTACTCGCATTCCTGTTCGGCTCCCGGCCGCCTGAGATTCAGTTCGACAAATCGACCATTGACCTCGGCGCGGCGGAGACGTGCGCGTTCGCCGACATCAACGGGGACAAGCGTCCGGACATCGTTTCCGGCGAGTACTGGTATGAGGCGCCCACGTGGACGGCGCATCGTTTCCGGGAGATCCCGTTTCTGAACAATTACGTGGACGACTTCGCCGATCTGGTGGCCGATTTCGATGGCGATGGCCAGCCCGACGTGGTCAGCGTGAGCTGGTTTTCCAAGTCCGTGGCCTTCTGGAAGAATCCGGGCAAAGGCGCCGGGATGTGGAAGAAGCAGGAGCTGGAGACGCGTTTCAACGTGGAGTTTGCGTTCCTGGCGGACCTGAACAACGATGGCAAGGCGCTGGAAATTCTGCCGCAGTTCGGCAGCGAAAAGGCTCCTCTGACGTGGTATGAGTTCCGCAACGGGCAATGGGAGGCGCACGTCGCCAGCGAGCGGAGCTACGGCCACGGCATCGGGGCCGGCGACGTGAACGGCGACGGGCGGACGGACATCCTCACGCCCAAGGGCTGGCTGGAGGCCCCGGCCGATCCGCGCTCCGGCGCGTGGGCGATGCACAATGAGTTCGACCTCGGTTCGACCGGGTTCATCCATGTGTACGATGTGGATGGCGATGCCAAGCCGGACCTGATCACCTCGCTGGCGCACGACTACGGCATCTTCTGGATGAGGCGCGGGGCGGGGACTCAGTGGACCAAGCAGATGATCGACGATTCGTGGTCGCAGGCGCACGCGGTGACGCTGGTGGATCTGAACAAGGACGGCCGGCCGGACCTGGTCACGGGCAAGCGCTACATGGCGCACAACGGGAAGGACCCCGGTGAGCGGGAGCCGCTGGGCGTCTACTGGTATGAGAATTCGAAGGACGACAAGGGCGCGCCGGTCTTTGTCCGTCATGTGATCGACTACGGCACACGCGCCGGTGGCGGCATGCAGGTGGCTGTGGGCGACATCAACGGCGATGGCCGCGCCGATATCGGCGTGGGCGGCAAGGCTGGACTGTACTTATTCAAGAATCTTGGAGTAAAGAAATGAAATACGGCGTCAACGCACTGATCTGGACCGCATCGTTTGAACTGGAACATCTGGCTCTGCTGCCGCGCGTGAAACAGCGCGGTTTCGACGGGATTGAGATTCCGATTTTCAATCCGGCCGCTACGCCAGTTGCCGAGATCCGCCAGGGGCTGGAAGACAACGGCCTGGAAGTCACTACGTGCACGGTGATTCCGAACGGTTTGACGGTTTTCGATGAGTCGGCCGGTGTTCGGCAACAGGCGCTGGACCACATCAAGGCGAGCATCGAAACGACCGCCCAGCTCGGCGGGCATCTGCTGGCGGGGCCGACGTATTCGCCAGTGGGGTATCTGCCGGGACGGCGCCGGACGGCGGCTGAGTTTCAACTGGCGGCGGAATCGCTGCGGACGCTGGGCGATACGCTGCGGGGGCATGATGTGCGGCTGGCCATTGAGCCGCTGAACCGCTTCGAGACGTTTTTTCTGAACACGGCCGCCGATGCTGCGGCGCTGTGCGACAACATCGGCGACCCGAGTATCGGCATACTTTTCGACACGTTCCACGCCAACATTGAGGAGAAGAGCCTGGGGGACGCGCTGCGGCTGTGCGGCCAGCATCTGATCCACGTGCATACGTGCGAGAACGACCGGGGCACGCCGGGCTCCGGGCATGTGCCGTGGGTGGAGGTGTTCGATACGCTGCGCGCGATGAAGTACGATAGCTGGCTCACCATTGAGAGCTTCGGGTACAACATTGCGGCGATCGCGGCGGCGGCCGCGATCTGGCGGGATTTGGCACCATTGCCGGAATCGATCGGGTTTGACGGTCTGACGTTTTTGAAGCGCATGACGGCCTGATGAGCTGTGATGAAAGAACCAGCGCAACCGCTTGCTGACGGGCGCGGCTTGGAAGGCGATTCCGGCCGGGCGGGGGTTGCTGAGGGGTGCGGCTTGGAAGGCGATTCCGGCCGGGCGGGAGAGGTGGGATCGGCCTGACTGCCCATGCGCGTTGCCCAGTTCACAGTGGAGCATTTCCGGGGCATCCAGATGGCGACGCTCCATCTGGATTCCACCACGGTTCTCTTCGGTGAAAACGACTGCGGCCGGTCCAGCCTGCTGGAGGGGCTGGCGCTGGCGCTGGGCTGGAAGGCGCCGCCTGGGGAGTTTCGCTTTGAGCCCTGGCATTTCCATCGGGACACGCAGCAGCCCATTCGCATCCGCGTGTGGCTGGCGGAGAGCTTCGCGGGGGAGTGGGATCAGGCCGGCTGTGGCCCGCTGCGCGATGCGCTGCCGGATGCGCTGCTGCTGCCGCGCGGGTTCTTCCTGGAGGTCCGTGCTACGCCGGAGGGCGTGTCGACGCGCTTTGCGAGCGCCAACTCCACGGCCGAGGTCCGGGACGATCGGGAGTTGGTGGCGTGGCTGAACCGGCGGCTGCCGATTCTGCGGTTGGGCTCCGGAGTGGTGGAGTCGATGCGCAGTCTCGGAGCAGCCGCACCGCGCGTGGCCGGGGAGGGGGACAACGATCTGGTGGAGCGGGTGCAGCAACACTATCGCACGCTGCTGCTGGGCAACTCGATGGACCCCTCGGCCGAATTGGAGGCCGGCTATCAGGCCGCGGCGGAGTTGCTGCGGAGCAGCCCGGAAAGCCTGGATCTGGCGGCCAGCCCGCTGGCCCACTCGCGGCGGGCCGCGCCGCTGCTGCATGGCACAGCCGCGCAGAAGATCGGCACTCTGCTGCTGGTGGGCGCGATGCTCCACGGCAGTGAGCAGGAGGGGGACCAGGGGACGCTGCCGTTGCTGCTGATCGACGATCCGGAGGCGCACCTGCACCCCATGACGCTGGCGTCCGTCTGGACGATCCTGGAGCGGGTTTCGGGCCAGAAGGTGATCGGCACGCATTCCGGCATCCTGCTTTCGGCCGCGCCCGTTCACAGCATGCGCCGGCTGACGCGTGCGGGCGGGGTTGTGACCGAGTGGCGGGTGCCGGAAGGGGCGGTCTCGCCGGATGATCTGCGGCGCTACTCTTATCACCTGCGGAGCCGGCGCGGCGGGGCGATGTTCGCCCGATGCTGGCTGCTGGTGGAAGGAGAAACGGAATTCTGGCTGATTGGGGAGCTGGCCCGGCTGTGCGGCTATGATCTGCCGGCGGAGGGGATTGTGTGCGTCGAGTTTGCGCAGTGCGGCCTGGCGCCGTTGCTGGAAGTGGCGCGGCATCTCGGCATCGAATGGCACCTGCTGACCGATGGCGATGCGGCCGGAGAGACCTACACCGCCGCCGCCGGGCGGTTTCTGGGGCCCGGCGAAGAGTTGAAGCGGATCACCACGCTGGAAGAGCGCGACATTGAGCACTGTTTCTGGCGATACGGATATGCCAACGTGTTCCGCGAGGCGGCGGGCAAGCCGCAGTCCGCGTCGTTTCGCCCCAACGCCCGGGCCATCATCAACCGCGCGCTGGAGCGTCACTCCAAGCCGTGGATGGCGATGCAGCTACTGGAGGCCGCGGCCCCGCGTGGCAAGGCCGGTGTGCCGCCGCCGTTGCGGCGCGCCATAGAGACCTGCGTCCAACTGGCACGCTGCGGCAGTCAGACGGCGGCCCAGTGTGCCAAGCCTGGCGGCGAGGAGATCTCCTGACCGGCCCAGTGCTTGGGTGCTGAACCGTTTTGGGGATTTCACGTGTTTAAGGGAAATCGCTTTGTTGAAGACGGGCTTGCGCTCCCTCACGGCCGCGGCTCTGTTTACGAGCGCGTTTTCATCGGATTTGGCGGCCCGCAGGGCCATGGGCACTCCCTGACGATCGCGGCTCTGTTGCAGGGCCGGGAGCGCCGGCGAGTGTTGTCGCTTCCCAAAACGGTTCAGTACCCCCAGCGCTTGAGCCGTCCAAACGGGGCTGGATCTCCTTTAAGCTGGTAACGGCACATTCCTTATGTCACTCCCGCATCGTTCGCTCTTCCTGTGTTCGGCGCTGATCTTCCCCGCTCTGGCCGCCGGCCCCGTCCGTTTTCTTTCCGCCACCAAGACGTTTGTTCTCGACGCCGGTCCGGTCACCTACGCCATCGGCGTGAACGAGAAAGGCGCACTGCAGCCTCTGTACTGGGGGGCCCGGCTGTGGCGCGATGAGGATTTCACGGCCGCCCGCTCTTTGCAGGGCTGGGCCAGTTTTGACCTTGCGGCGAGTACCACGCCGAATGAGTATCCCGGTTATGGCGGCGGGCTGTTTGTGGAGCCGGCCGTCAAGGCGACGCTGGCGAACGGAACGCGGGACCTGGTCTTCCAATACCGGTCCCACGAGATCAAAGGGGAGACGCTGATTATCCGCGTGGCCGACATCAGCTACAACCTGGAAGCGGCATTGCACTACAAGGTTTTTCCGCAGGGCATCATCGGCAAGCACACGGTGATTACCAACAGGACCACGGAGCCGGTGACGCTGGAATCAGCGCAGTCCGCGGCGTGGCATCTGCCGGCGGGGGAAGGCTATCGACTCACGACGCTCTATGGCCGGTGGGCGGGCGAAACGCAGATCGCCCAGGAGTTGATTCAGCCGGGGTTGAAGGTGATCGAGAGCAAGCGGGGCAACACCAGCCACCAGGCCAATCCGTGGTTCGCCATCGACGGGCCCGAGCGGGCGACCGAGACAAGCGGCCGGGTGTGGTACGGCGCCATCGGCTGGTCCGGGAACTGGCGGCTGACGATCGAGCAGACGCCGCATCAGCAAGTGCGTGTGACGGGCGGATTCAATCCGTTCGACTTCTCCTATGCGCTGAAGCCGGGCGAGGGGCTGGAGACGCCGCCGTTTTACGGCGGGTACTCCGAGCGTGGCTTCGGTGAGGCGTCGCGGGCGTTCCATCGCTTCCAGCGGGAGTACATTCTGCCGGGCGGGCTGAATGGAAAGCTCCGGCCCATCCTGTACAACTCCTGGGAAGCCACCGAAATGCACGTGGATGAAGCCGGCCAGACCGAACTGGCCAAGAAGGCGGCCACGCTGGGCGTGGAGCGGTTCGTGATGGACGATGGCTGGTTTGGGGCACGCAACACGGACAAGGCCGGCCTGGGCGACTGGACGGTGAATCCACAGAAGTTTCCGAACGGGCTCAAGGGGCTGATTTCGAACGTGAAGGCGTTGGGCATGGATTTCGGATTATGGGTGGAGCCGGAGATGGTGAACCCGGATTCGGACCTGTACCGGAAACACCCGGACTGGGCGATGCACTTTCCCGGGCGGCCGCGCAGCGAGGCGCGCACGCAACTGATTCTGAACATGGCGCGGGACGACGTGAAGGAGTATATCTTTGGCGTGCTCGACAAGATTGTGAGCGACAACGACATCGCGTTTCTGAAGTGGGATATGAACCGCAATGCGTCTGAGCCGGGCTGGCCGGAGGCGGCGCCGGGGGAGCAGAAGAAGATGTGGATCGAGTATGCGCGCAACGTGTACGAGATCATGGACCGGCTGCGGGCGAAACACCCGAAGCTGGAGATTGAATCGTGCTCCGGCGGCGGCGGGCGGATCGACCTGGGGATCCTGCGCCGGGTGGAGCAGGTGTGGACTTCGGACAACACCGACGCGCTGGACCGGCTCAAGATCCAGGAAGGCTACACGTACGCATACACGCCGAAGGCGATGATGGCGTGGGTGACCGACGTGCCGAATTTCAATGGCCGCTCGACGCCGCTGAACTTCCGTTTCGTCGTGGCCATGCAGGGCTCACTGGGCATTGGCAACAACCTGAACAAGTGGAAAGATGAGGACTTCGCGCTGGCCAGGAAGATGATCGCCTACTACAAGCAGGTGCGCCCGACGGTGCAGCAGGGGCGGCTGTACCGCCTGATTTCGCCGCGCGCGCCGGAAGGCTTTGCGGCCACACAGTACGTGGCCGAAGACGGCAAGCAGGCGGTTGTCTTCGCCACGCTGCACTCGCAGCAGTATGGCCGGCCGGTGCCGCCCCTGCTGCTGGAAGGGCTGGAGGAGCAGGCTGTTTACAAGCTGACGTGGCTGGATGGGCGCACGCAGACGCAGAGCGGGGCCGCGCTGATGCACCGGGGCCTGCTGCTCAACCTGCGCGGCGACTACGCGGCCACATCGGCGGTCTTGGAGAAACAATGACGATTTCGCGACGCACACTCCTGCAAACCCCGGCGCTGGCGGCGATTCAGCCGCGCGCGCCGCATATCCTGCTGATGTCCGGCTGGAACCTCTACAACATCGGCGACGTGGCGATCACGCCCGGCTTTCTGCGCCTGGTGCAGCAGCACTGGCCGGAGGCGCGGGTTACCATGCTGGCCGCGAGCTATCCGAATGAGATCAGCGCCTACCTCAAGCCGAAGTTCCCGGATCTTGAGGTTGTGCCGATGGAGTTCAAGGCGGGCCAGGCGCTGAGCCCGGCGTTTGAAAAGGTGTTTCAGTCCGGCGACCTGCTGGTTCTCAACTCCGGGATGACGCTTTCCTATGGCTACTATGGTTTGGACTGGAGCAACTACATCCCGCGCATTCTCGCCTTCATGAAGGCGCGGCAGCTCAAGATTCCATATGGTGTTTACGCGCACTCCTTTGACCGCGTGGATCCCCATGCCGACGTGCTCTACGCCGATGTGCTGTCTACCGCGGCGTTTGTGTACACGCGCGACAGCGAGTCTCTGAAGCTGATTCAGTCCAAGGGCGTGCGGTGTCCGGAGATGGCGTTTGCGCCGGACTCCACTTTTGGTTTCGACCTTCGGGATGAGAGGCGCGCGGCCGAATTCCTCAGGCGGCATGGGCTGGAACCTGGCCGGTACATGGCGTTCATCCCGCGGCTGGATGTGAACCGGTTCCGGGAGGATGGCAAGGAGAAAGAGCACGCCGCGCAGACCCGCGAACTGATCATCCGCTGGGTGCAGGAGACGGGCACGCCGGTGGCGCTGGTGCCGGAGGTAAAGAAGGGGCTGGAGGCCGCCCGGACGATGGTTTACGACCTGCTGCCTGCGGAGACCCGGCGGATGGTCCGGTTCCAGCCGGATTACTGGATGCCGGACGAGGCGCAGGCGGTCTATGCGAAGGCTGAGCTGGTGGTGAGCGCGGAGATGCACTCCATCATCCTGGGGCTGGCCGCGGGGACGCCTTCGATCCATCCGCACTTCGCGCAGGCCGGGCTGAAGCAGTGGATGATGCGCGACATCGGCCTGCCGCAGTGGTTGCATGACCAGGACCAGGCGCCGGTGACGAAGATCCTGGATTCGATGGTGGCGGTGCACCGGGATCCGAAGGGCGCGCGGGCCAGCGTGGACCAGGCGATGGGGCTGGTGCGGCGGCGTCAGATGGAGACGATGGCGTTTGCGCGGCGAAGCGTGCGGTAGGAAGGGTCTACGCGGGCCGCAGGCCGAGCCCGGGCTTGGGGCTGAGGACGAGCTTGCCGCGCTGGACCTGCACGCCCACGTAGGGGTCATTGGCGATGAGGAGCATGCCGTCGAGATCGGCGTAGTCCACCAGTGGGGACAACTGGGCCGCACCGGTGATGGCCACCGAGGAGGAGACCATGCAGCCGAGCATGACTTTGAGGTTGAGCGCGCGGGCGATCTGAATCATGCGCCAGCCTTCGAGCAGGCCGCCGCACTTGTCGATCTTCACATTCACGCCGTCAAAGTGGGGGGCCAGGCGGGGGATGTCGGCGGGGTGGAGGCACGCCTCGTCGGCAATGATCGGGATGTGGACGCGTTTGCGGATCCAGTTCATGTCTTCGAGATTGGCCGCGGGCAGCGGCTGCTCAATCATCTCGACGCCCATCTTCTCCAGCCAGTTGATTTTTTCGACCGCGGCCTCTTTGCTTTTGAATCCTTCGTTGGCGTCGGCGCGGATCGGTTTCTTAGTCGCCGAACGCACGGCGTCCACCATTTCTTCATCGTTGGCGAGGCCCACCTTGACCTTCAGCACAGGGAAGGCCTCGGCTTCGCGCACCTTCTGGCGAACGACCTGGGCCTTGTCGATGCCGATGGAGAACGTGGTGACCGGGGCGTCGGCCGGGTCCAGGCCGAAGTACTTCCAGAGGGGCAGGCCGAGTTTCTGGCCCACCCAATCGAGCAGCGCGATGTCGACGGCGGCTTTGGCCGCCCAGTTGCCCTCGATCTTGGCGAAGACCCCGGCCATCACCTTGGAGAACTGCCAGGGATCGGCGGCTTCGAGCCAGGGCTGGATGGCCTGGACCGCGGCGGTGCAGGTGGCGGCGCTTTCCTTGTAGCGCACAATGGGCGCGCCTTCTCCGATGCCGGTGACGCCGTCGCGGGCGTACTCCACGTAGAACGTGTCGCGGTAATCGGACGAGGACATCACGGTGGTCCAGGTGTGCTTCAGATTCAGGCGGCGCGTGCGCAGGGTGATGCCGCCGGGAGCGGCGGCCGCCGGCGGAGGGGCGGCGGCCAGGGCGGCGGCGGTTCCTAGAAATCCTCGACGCTTCATTGTTTCCACCTCCGGCAGGCCACCAGCAGTTTGGTCCACTTCGGCTCAGAGAGCTTGCTGATCTGCAGGACGGGGTGGTCACTCGTGGTGGCGTGAATGAACTCCCCGCTGCCCATGTAGAAGCCGGTGTGCGTGATTTTCTTTGCGGAGGCTCCGAAATAGAGCAGATCGCCGGCCCGCAAGTCCGAAGGCTGGACCTTCTGCATCGAGGTCCAGTCGGCCTGCGGCTGCGCATCGCGGGGCATGGCAACGCCGCCGCGGCGGACCAGCATCTGAGCGAAGCCGGAGCAATCATATCCGAAGGAGGAGGTCCCGCCCCAGGTATAGGGCAGGCCGAGGAAGCGGCGGGAGAGCCCGGCCAGTTCCGGCACGTCGCGGACCTTGGGGTTGAAGACGAGGTCGCCGCGCTGGACCCAGCCTTTGCGGTGGTCCGGGAGGCGCACGGCCAGCCAGCGGCCGTTCTCCTCCGGCTTCTCTTCCACCACCTCGAGGCGCGTCTCAAACGGAACGGTGAGGAGCGGCCGGTGTTTGGTTACGGACGGTTCGCGATAGAGATGCGCGGCGAGGCTCTCCACCGTCGCCACCATGCCCGATGCGGCGTAGGTCTCGCCGTCCTGGAGTTTCCGCAGCCAGGCAGATTCCACCCAGCCGAGGTAGCCGTCGCCCGGCGTCTTGATCCTGGCCCAGCCGGTCTGCTCTTCCACAATGCCGATGGTGGCGCCGTAGATGGCCTGGGACACGACGTCGGTATCGACGGTGGGTTTGGAGTACATGTTCAGCACGGGGGCCAGCACGACGGCCCGGGTGTCCGCGATCAGACCGCTGGATAGGAACATCAGAATTAACCCTGCTCGCATGACCACATATTATACTCCTGCGCAAGTATACACCATCATGGAGTGGTGCTCTCAAGTGATACCATACAAGACACTTATTTATCTGTGGCCGTTGCGTGCCATGGGTGCAGGGTGTATGATGGAGGCATGATTATCTCCATGCGCAAGAATGCAGTGCGCGAAGACATCGACAGCGTCATCCAGCGGATCCAGGACTTTGGCTACAAGATCCACACGATCGAGGGGGAGGAGCGTGTGGTGATTGGGGCCATCGGCGTGGGCGACACCAGCGCGTGCCTGGAGTCTCTGGAAGCGATGGACTGCGTGGAAAAAGCGGTGCGGATTTCGGCGCCCTATAAGTTCGTCTCGCTGGAGTTCAAGAAGGCGCGTACGGTGATCCGGATCAACGATCGGGTGCATGTGGGCAACTCGGAGTTTGTGGTGATGGCGGGGCCGTGCTCAGTGGAAAGCGAGAAGCAGATTCTGGAGTCGGCGGAACTCGCGGCCAAGGGCGGGGCGCAAGTGCTGCGCGGCGGCGCCTTCAAGCCGCGCACGTCGCCTTACGATTTTCAGGGCATGGAAGAGGCCGGATTGAAGCTGCTGGCCAAGGCTCGGGAGCACACGGGGCTGGCCATCGTGACGGAGGTGATGTCGGATGTGGACGTGCCGCTGGTGGCCTCCTACGCCGACATCATGCAGGTGGGCGCGCGGAATATGCAGAACTTCGCGCTGCTGAAGGCGCTGGGGCGCTGCGGCCGGCCGGTGCTGCTCAAGCGCGGGCTGAGCTCCACGATCAAGGAGCTGCTGATGTCGGCCGAGTACATCGTGGCGCACGGCAACAACGACGTCATGCTGTGCGAGCGGGGCATCCGGACGTTTGAGACAGCGACGCGGAATACCTGCGATATCGTGGCCTGCGCGGTGCTTCGGGAACTGACGCATTTGCCGGTGATTCTGGACCCTTCGCACGCCACGGGCAAGCGGAGCCTGGTGCCGCCGCTGGCGCGGGCCGCAGTGGCCATCGGCGCCGACGGCCTGATCCTGGAGATCCACCCGAATCCTCAGAAAGCGATCTCGGATGGGGCCCAGTCTCTGGATCCGGCGCAGTGGTTTCACATGATGGAAGACCTGCAACCGTATCTGGCGTTGTGGAAGAAATCGCGTCTGGCGGAGGGTGGTCTGGCCTAGGTGGAGACAGCGTGTGATGGCGGACGTGGGGTACGCTGTTGACTGACCGGGGACTCGTGAAACCGAAAATCTACTGTTCGCTCATCGCTGCTCTGATACTGGCGGCAGCCGGCTGGTACCTGTTTCGTCCCGTCACGGCGGCCGACCTGCTGAAAACGTTACCGCCGGGCGAGGCGCCCACGCTGTACGTGAATGTGAACGCGTTGCGCGCGGGCGGGCTGCTGGAAAAGATCGCCGGCCCGGCGGCGCTGGAGGATCCTGAGTACAAACGATTTGTGGCGGCGACGGGATTCGATTACCGGCAGCATCTGGACGCCGTGCTGATCCGGATTCACCCGAATGAGACGTTCATCGTGGCCGCCGGGTCATTCGATCTGGATCGCCTGGCGGTCTATGCCAAGGCCAACGGCGGGCGCTGCGCGGGCGAGTTGTGCGCGATGCAGGGCTCCGGGGCGGACAAGCAGATTTCCTGGACGCCCGTGCGCCGGCGGGTGCTCGGATTGGTGGTGAGCGCGGACCCGATGGCGGCGGCGTTGCTGGCAGGCAACTCGACGCCCGCGGCTTTCCGCTTGCCCGCAGGGCCGGCCTGGTTGCACGTGCCGGGGCCGGCTCTCAAGCCCGGGGGCGGCCTGCCACCCGGCTTCAGCGCGTTGCTATCGGCGCTGGATGGGGCCACTTACGCTCAGCTTTCCGCCTCGGGAACGGAGATCGTGCTGGAGGCGCCGTGCGATTCCCAGGAGACGGCCGCCAAACTGGCCGATCGGCTGAAGGAAACCACCCGGACGCTGCGCAATTTGCTGGCGCGGGAAAAGGCCGAGGCGAATCCGCTGGCGGCGACGCTGGCGGGCGGTGAGTTTCATGCCGCCGCGGCGTCGGTGCGGGGCCGCTGGCTGTTGAAGTGGTAGGTGGGTCAGCGCCCGAGCAGATGCTCGATCAGGCTCTCGAACTGGTCCGCAGCGTGGCCCCCCGGCAGTTTCTTGCGGACGATGCCATCGCGATCGATGACAAACGTGAAAGGCCGCTCCGGCGGCAGGAGATCGGCTTGGTCCTTTTCGATGTGCCCGGTCATGACCGCCATGCCCCGTAGCGGGCCGAAGCGGGCCAGCGTGACGGCGTCCTGATCGGATAGCAGGACGGCCATCAAGCCCTCTCTGCCGTAACGGAGCGAGAGATCATGGAGGGCCGACATCTGCATCAGGCACTGCGGACAGTCGGCCGTCCGCCACAGGGAGACCACGACGACGCGCCCCCGGAAATCGGAGAGCGACCGCGGCGCAAACTCGCCGGGCACGGAAAAGGAGACGTTGAGAGGGTCCCCTTTGCCGAAGCGGGCGGCGATCCAATCCGGGTTGGCCAGCGCCGTGATCATGGCGACTACGGCCGCCAGAACGACGGCAACGCAGGCTACCCAGAATCCCCGAGTGATCGGCTTAGGTTCGTGTATTTCCACCCCGCAAACGCCCCTACTGCAGCCGGGCTTTCGTGCGCTCCGCGTCGACCAGTTCCTCAAAAACCGCCAGTACCTGTTTTCGAAAGTGGTAGATGCGTGTGGCGCTTTCCCGGAAATCGCCTTCGTAGTGAGGATGCGTGAGCCACTTATCCAAGGTGGTTTTCGGAATCTCGATGTCGCGCCGCAATTGCTCCGGACTGTGACCGCGCAGAAATAACCCGTAGAACATCGCGGCTTCCCGCTGGATGTCGATGGGGTCGAATTCGATCTGAATCTGCCTCACTGGCACTTCAATCGGCGTGGTGGCCACGGCTCTACAGTCCCTTTCAACAAAAAACTGAGTATAAACGGCTTGGCCTGCCAGGAGCAAGAGCGCCGTTCGCCCTACTGTGATGATCGAATGGGGCCGATAGATTCTTCGGGAGTACCCATATGCGCGCCTCTCAGGTTTTCAGCTTGGCCGCCACTGCCCTGGCGGCGCTGGTGTTCTGTCCCGCGGTCCGGTCCGAACCGCCGGTGGCACCGGCGCCAGTGAGTCTTTGGCCCTACGCCCATCCGGATACGCCGTTCCTCGCTGGCCTGGACTGGCAGCGGGCGAAGAACTCGCCGACCGGGCGCATGCTGGTCCGGCAGCTCACCGGCAAGGGACAGCCGTTTCCTTGGTCCGGCCCGGCGATGGCCATCCTGGACCAGGTGGACCGGGTTCTGGTTTCGAGTACGGGCCGTCAGGCGGAGCCGCCTGGCCAGCCGCCGCCGATGGTGGTGGCCGTGGAGGGGCGGGTGGACCGCGGCCTCATCCGGAAGCTGATGCCGGGCGGCACGGCCGTGGAGCGGTTTAAGGGCGTGGACCTGTTTGTGCCACCAAAAGGCCAGGATACGGATCTGATGCTGGCCTTGGTCAGCGACCGTGTGGCTCTCATTGGCGACCGGGAGTCACTGGCGCGGATTCTGGAAGCCCCGACGGGCGCCGGCGAGAAGGCTTTGGCCGCGCGGGCGGGGCAACTCGCTGCCCAATGCGAAATGTGGTTGGTTTCGGCGGTGCCGCCGGGCCAGGCAGCAGGCAACGTACTACCGGGCATGAAGCAGTGGGACGATATCGAATCGATGGATCTAGGGCTCTCGCTGGCGCAGGGGTTGGGGTTCCGCGCCAACCTGCGGGCCAAGACGGAAGACTCAGCCAAAGGGTTGGCCGCGCTGGCCCAGTTGGTGGTGTCTATGGCTGCGCAGAGCCCGCAGCAGTCGCCCGAGATCACCGCCATGATGAAGAACGTCTCCGTCAAGACGGAGGGCCAGGCGGTGCGCATCGCCATCGACGTGCCGCTCGCCCAATTGGAAAAGGGAGTACTGAGCGTGAAGACCACCACGGCCGAGGCCGGCAAGCGGTCGCTGGAGTCTTATCTGGGCATCGGTCCGTTTAGAGCCGCATCGGTAGCAGCCCAGGCGCCGGCGGCGGCCCCCGTGGCGGTGATCAAGCCGCCGCCGGAAAAACGGACGATCCGCATCTCCGGGCTGGAAGAAGGCTCCAAAGAGATTGTCTACGTAAAATAGCGTTACGCTGTGAGTTGTGATGCTCACGCTACTGCTCGCCGTCCTGTTTGCCGACGATCCCACCGGGTGGCGCATCTGGTCCCCTCGGGAGGAGATCCAGCCTGCCAACCAGCGGTCCGCCACGGGGGAACTGGAACTGGCTGGTGTCGGCAACCCGGCGGTATTCGGCGGGTGGGAGCGCGTGTACCCGGGCATTGAGCCAGGGCGCTGGTATCGCCTCCAGGTTCGTTATACCGCCTCTGGTCTGGACTACGAGCCTCTGCAATTGCCGATCCGGCTGGACTGGCAATCGTCTTCGGGCAAGCGGGCCGGCCAGCCGGACTACGCCTGGCGCACGGAAACCACCGGTGGGGTTCGACTGGTCACCCTGGACGCGCCCGCGCCTGCCAACGCAGCCGCCGTCAAGGTGCAACTGCTGTTGCAGAACGCGCCGAGGGCGAAAGTGGTCTGGAAGGACATTCAACTGGCTCCCGTGGCGCCGCCCGGCGTTCGCAACGTTCAGGTGGCGAGCCTTCGCCTGCGACCCAAAGGCGCCGATCCGGTGGCTGCGTTTCTGCAACTGGCGCGAGCGGAGGTCCGGGCCGGCACGGATGTGATCGTGCTGCCGGAAGGCATCTCCGTGGTCGGTACCGGCAAGACGTACGCCGCCGTGGCGGAGCCCATTCCCGGCCCCACGACGGCCCGCCTGGGCGCGCTGGCCGCCGGCAAACGGGCCTACGTGGTGGCTGGGCTCTACGAGCGTGACGGCCAGGCGATCTATAACACGGCGGTCCTGCTGGATAGGTCCGGG
>JBBQLF010000012.1:0-19581 GCA_038327695.1 Bryobacterales bacterium | reverse complement strand
CCCGCGCCGCCGCCCCGCGGTCGCGCTCATGACCCCGCGCCGCCGCCCCGTGGTCGGGCTAATGCGCCCCCGCCGCCGCCCCCAGGGGGCGGGCTAATGCCCCAGCGCCGCCGCCCAGGGGACGGGGCTAATGCCCCAGCGCCGTCGCCCATGGGGCGGGCTAATGCCCCAGCGCCGTCGCCCATGGGGCGGGCTAATGCCCCAGCGCCGTCGCCCAGGGGGCGGGCTAATGCCCCAGCGCCGTCGCCCAGGGGACGGGCTAATGCCCCAGCGCCGTCGCCCAGGGGACGGGCTAATGCCCCAGCGCCGCCGCCCAGGGGGCGGGCTACTGCTCCAGCGCCGCCGCCCAGGGGGCGGGCTACTGCCCCAGCGCCGCCGCCCAGGGGGCGGGCTACTGCCCCAGCGCCGCCGCCAACAACGCTTCCAGTTCCGCCTGTCCCAACGGCGTGCTGATAAACAACTCCTGCCTGGCTCCGGCCGCCAGCGCGATGGCCTTCCAGCCGTTCTGCACTGGCACTGTCACCCGGATCTTCACTTCACCCTTCGCGTCCCGCACCATTCGAATGACGCCGGGGATGACGCTCCGGATCTCGTCGTTCGCCACGAACCGGTCCAGCACGGGCCTCAATCCATCGATGATGCTGTGCTCGATCTTCAGTTTGTTCTGATTGGTTCGCAGTCGCATCTTTATTTGAAACGCTTTCGGAGTAGGAAATCCACGGCGAAGGTGCCGTTTTCGTCCTTCAACGCCACGACGGACCACTGCCGGCTGAAGTCCCAGTCCACCCGCACTACCTGTTGCTGAGACCGGCTCAGGTTCGTGATGTAGGTCAGCGTAATGTCCCGCGAAATCGACTGCTCAATCGACAGTTTCGCCTGGGGTAGATTCTCCACACCCGCCGCGCGCGGGTCCAGGCGGATTCGGCTGGAGCCGAAGAAACGCTCTGCCCGGCTGGAGAGGCCCGCGCTGATCGCCCCGCCCAGCAACGAGTTTGGCGAATTCTCCATCACGTTCTGGCTCCGAATCGTGTCCGAACTCGCCAGAGAACTCGTCGTGGACACGGGCGTTCTGCCCACGGTGATCAGCGCCATGATCTCCGCCGACTGCAGCGGTGGCTCTGACCGGTAACTGAAATTCAACCGGCTCAGCGGCCCGTTCACGTTGATATACACCGTGATGCCGCGCAACTTAGTCTCCAGGTCCAGGTCGATTTGCGGCTGAACCGATGCCGTATTGTAGAACAGCACCTCTCCGCGCGAGATCGTGAACTGGTTCCCGAAGAACTTCACAACCCCCTGATTCGCTTTGATGCCGCCCAGCAGAATGGGCTTGGACGGGCTGCCTCGCAGTCGCAGATCCGCCTCCGTCTGGAGATCCTGGGTGTAGTTCGATTGGAAGATCGCGTCCGGGGAAGTCCGCACCCGCACGTCGAACTGGAGGTTGCGCAGGAATTCATTCTGCGCCGCCGCCGAGGGAATCGGGTTGCCAGAACCGCCCAGCGCGCTCGCCACGTCCGCGCCGGCGTTTAACCCTGACTTCTGAATGGTGATGGTGCCGGCCAATAGGCTCCGCGAGGTGGCGCCGGTCAGAGTTAACGCGGCATCCAGCGTGGTACTGACTCCCTCCGGGTAGCGCACTCGAACCGTCTTGGCGGTGAAGTTGAGCCGGTAGGTCCCTTCGTTGCCCGCCAGCCCGACAAAGCCGCTCAGCTCAAACGTCCCGCCGCCGGTCTGCCCGGTGAGCTTTTCAATGGTGGCCCGGCGTTTGTCGAAGTACACCGTCCCGGTCGCCTTTTCGATCCCATTCGGCAGGTCCTTCAGGAAGAACGACGCATTCTCGATGCTCATCCGCCCGCTGATCTGCGGGTCGCTGGCAGTTCCTCGCACCGCCGCCTCGATCTTCGCCTGGCCGGCCGCCTGCAAGTCCGTGTAGGAGTCGCTCAAGACGGCCAGGTTCACCGTACCTTGCACGTTGAGGTTCCACGGACTCTTGGCGGCGCCGTTGTATGAGCCCGCCACAGTTAGGTCCGTCTCCCGCGCCGTGAACTTCGCGCTCTTCACCCGCACAGACTGTGCGTCCAGCTCCAATACCACCGGCCCCGCATTCCGGACGGTCAGTTCGCTCGTGTCGATCTGCGTTTCCTGCCCCGGTTCCTGCCGCGGCCGCACCTGCAAACCGGTAACGGTCAAAACGGCCGTTGCCTTCCTGGGCTCCAACAACGGCACCCGGAATGTGGCGTTGCCCACTATGAAACCGCGCGCCGGCCAGGCAGCTTCCTCCTGTGGGCGTGCACTGGAACTGGCCAGATCGTGCAGCAACGCGAAGCTCAGACGCGGGGTCTTCAAACTCCCGTCCATCACGTAGCCGCCATTCAGCGTAATCGACGCCTCACCCTCGGCGTCGCCGCCCGGCAATCCCTGCCGGAGCGTCACCTTCAGCGTCTCGCCCGCCGTCTTGCCGCTCACCGACAAAGCGCCCAGTTCTTGCGTACCCACCTTCACCATAGGCGCTGTCACGCGCCCATCCAGGCTCCGCAGGTAGGCCTCGCCGCGGATCAACTCCACCCTCGCTCCGAGTTCACCCGAGACAATCGCCGCCAACGACGGACGCTCCGCCTGCAGCGCCTCCACCTTCCGCAGATCCAAGTCCGCGGCGTTGAGCTTGATGCTCAATTCGCCGTCGTTGAAATTCCCCGGAGGGTGCCGGTACTGGCCGGTCAGCTCAACCTTCGCCCCGTCGAACTCCGTCGTCCCGCGCACATTCCCCGAGCCATCCAGCGCCAGCGCGCCCCTCACGTCGCCGAACTTCTCCGCGCCCCAGGTGGCGGCCGTGATGCCCAATTGCGCCTGGCCATGCGGCGTTCCCAGCGTGCCACCGGCGTCCACTGTCGCGTCGAGCGTCCCCTCTATGGGCATGGTCACCTTGGCCATCTTCAACATCCGCTGCAGGTTCAATTGCTTGATGCGCACCTTCGCAGCCATGGCGGAGTCCGGCCCAATCGACCAATCGGCGAGCCCTAACCGGAGGCTGCCTTCCGCCTCCGCGTTCTGGGAACGGATCGCCATTCCACTCAAATCCAGCTGGGAACGTGTCAGGTGCACTTCCGACTCAACGCGCTCCAGAAGGACTTCCTCGTATACGACGTTGGTCAGCGCGACATGGCCACTGACGTCCAATTTCCCCATAGCGCCGCTGACGACCCCATCGAACCGCGCCTCTCCGCCCTGCAGCCTCAGCGGCAGCCGGTATTGGTCCTCGTGCCGCAGCATCGCAATTACCGGCTCCAAGTCGAGCAACCGGGTAGTGCGGAAACCGACATCCAGCCGCTCCCCCAGCGCGCCATGAAAGTCCACCCGGGCCTGCTCGGTCTCCAGATGAGACGACCCGAAATCCACCTTGCCCAAGGCCTGATTCCATACCAGGTTCAACTGACCGGTTACAGGAATCTCCCCGTCCTTCGGCTTAATCGAGAGCTCCGCTTGCGCCAGTGCGTTGCGCAACCCGGCGTCCGTCAATTCTCCCTGGAACGACAACGGCCCGCGTGCCGCTCCGCTCCACGCGTAGGGCTGTTCCAGGAATGCCGCCTGCAACGCGTCCAGATCGACCCGGTTCGCTTCGCCGTCCAGCTTAAACGCGCGCCACTCGCGCAGGTTCCCTTCGCCCTTCCAGTCTCCAAACGGCGTCTCCAATCTCAAGCCACTCAAACTCAACCGCGACGTTGTCAGGTGAAAGCCGGAGCTGATTCGCCCGTGGTTCAGCTTGAACTCCTTGGAAAGGTACGCCAGCTGTTCGGCCTGCACCCTGCCATCGATCATGAAGCCCCGCTCCGCGCTGTAGTGCAAAGTGCCCGTTACCACACCGAAGCCTTGCCGCACGGGACTGAGCTCGATGTCGCGTAACTGCACTGACGAACGCACCTGCCCGTCGATTCTTGGATGGCGGAAATCCTCGATCGCCCCGGTGAACTCGACTACGCTTTCTCCAATGAATGCCCGCACGCGCTCCAGAGACATCCGGTTCGCCTCCAGTGCCGCGCTGACTTCCACGCGCGGGTTCAACTGACCCGGCAATTGAACGCTCGCCGCACCCAGGGTAACCAGATATCGCGGCTTCCGTTTATCGTAGGTCAGCTTTGCTTGCAGCCCCCGCGCCACAGTCGAGAAAGGCGTTGACTTCGAATCAAATTCGAACAGGCCATCCCGCGCCTCCAACCGGCCGATCTTCAGCCGGAAGAGTTCCTCGAGCGGTGCGCCGTCCGGTTTCCGCGGCACCCGGGGCTCCGGAATATTGGTCGACCCATCCGAGCCCACATAGATGTGGACCTCCGGCTTGTCCACCACCAGCTCCGTTAACTCCACGTCGCGTTGCCACCACGACCGTACCGTCAGCCCTACCCGCACAGCCCTCGTCCGTACGAACGGCGCTTGTCCCGGCCCCTCCTTGCCATGCAACACGAACTCATTCGCCGTGACCTTGAGAGTCCGCCAGTTGAAGTCAAACGCGGTCAGCTCAGCTCTTCCGCCCGTCGCCTTCTCCACCTCGGCGACGATCATCGCGCGCACCTTCTCCCGCACCCAGACGCTCTCCAGCACGTAGAGCACACCGGCGCCCAGGAGCGCCACCAGCAGAGCCGGAATCAGCAGCCAGCGCAACCGTCTCATGGTTTCAGCGCCTCCTCAAAGAAGCGGATCTTCGCCGCCGCCCGCGCCACCGTCATCCACTGCTCCAGCGCCTGGTCCGTCTTGCGCCTCGCCAGAATCAGCGAGATCGCTTCACGCGCTTCTTCCAGGCCCGCCAGCTTCGTGGCAGCGTCCGGCGCTTTGGCCTGCCGGGTGAACTCCTCTTTGTAATAGTTCTCGATCTCCTGGTCGGACACCTGGATACCCGGAGCGAAACGGAAGTTCACAAACCGCTCCACGCTGAGCCGCCAGCGAACCTCTCTTCTAAATTCGTCTTCATTGAAACCCAGACGCTGCACGTCGGCCTGAAACCCGGCCGGCGTCTGCTTACGCTCGCGAATGAACGACTCCAGCGCCAGATCGGCGTCCGCCATCGCCGGCGGCACAAACAGGCTCAACTCCATCTCCCGCAGCACCAGGGCCTGCTCAATCAGCCGCTCGGCCGCTCGGCGCATGTTGGCCGCCGAATAGTCCGGCTCACTGCGGGCGACCAGCGCCTCAATCCTCACTTGCTGCCGCACCCTGCTGAGCGTGACCACCTGTTGCCCGGCCGACGCCACGATACGATCCAGCACATCCGCCCGCGTCACGCTCAAAGTGAGCAGCAACGCAACGGCCAGCATCCGCTTTCCTGTTTTTCCTCCCATCAGAACGCCTGCCCAATCGAGAAATGAAACTGGAACTTGTTCACCTTCTGCGGAACATTGAACGTGCCCCCCCCGCGCATCAATTCGTCACGGCTCCCCTCGAACCCATTGAATCTGGGCGCGTTCGGAGAATAGGAGAGGTCCACCCGCAACGGGCCCACCGGCGTTTTGAACCGGAAGCCAAGCCCCATCGCCTGTACCGTGTAGTCGAAATCCTGGTAGTCCCGCTGCCTGTAACGGAAGCTCAGCGTTCCCAAGTCCCTAAACACGTTGCCCATATCGTGGAAGAGTACGCCACCCACACTTCGCCCAATCAGCGGGAATCTCACCTCATTCTGGAAGAACAGGAAACTCTGGCCGCCCACAGTATAGCCCGTCGTCAAGTCCCTCGGCCCCGCCTGGTTGTCTGGAAACCCACGATGCGTTGTCGCGCCGCCGGCGAAGAAATTCTCGGGCAGAGGTACCGGATTGGCGGACAGGTTGTGCAGCCAGCCGAACACCGCGCTTCGCGCGAACGTGACCTCTTTTCTGATCGTATGGTACGTGGAATTCCGGGCCACCAGGCGCGTGTAGCTCGTAGTGCTCTTCGAAAAGGGGGGGGCGAACCCGAGGTCCAGGGTGTTGTACATTCCGCGATTCGAGTCAATCGGATCGTCGCGCCGGTCGTGAATGACCGTGCCTGAGACCGCGATCGTCTTCACTGGCTGGGAGTAGATCGGAATGTAATCCGGATTGATCATCAAAGTACTCTGATCGATGAACACAAACCGCGCCGAAGCGCGGTATTGAAGGGAAAGCGACCGGCTGACTTTCCGGCCCAGTTGCACGGCGCTTTCCGTCCGGACCGACGTGTAAGTGCCCACTTCGCGAGACCGGTCCAACAGAGTCGAGAATGTGAGGTCCACGTTGCTCTTGCCACGAAACTGCGGGGCCTGGTAACTCGCCAGCAGCCTCTGCTGGATGTTGGAAATCCGTAGTGTCGTTGATGCGGTGTGCGCCAGGCCGAAAACGTTGGCACGCGTCACACCGACCTGAAACCGGGGTGAAAAACCATTCGTCCCCGCCGGCGCAGTGGGCGAGCTGGGGTCGCCTGAGAATCGTCCCAACTGGGCGCCCACACCGAAATTCACCGAATACCGCTTTGCCTCTTCCACCTGGAGCAGCACGTACCGGTTGCGCTCCCGGCCCTCGGGGTTTTGCACGGCGACATCCACCTTCGCGAAGATCCCCAAGTCATACAGACGCCTCTGCGTCTCCACCATGCTGCTTTGCGATAGCGGCTCACCCGGCCGGACGAACAAACGGTCCGTGACCAGTTCCCGTCGCGTGGTGTTCAACCCGCTGATGAGCACCTCCCGCACGAAGTTGCGCCGTCCTTCGCGCACCGTATACTTCAGCGCCATTCGCTGCGTGTCCCCAACCGGCTTCACCTCGGCATCAAACATGGCGTCCGGGTAGCCGTTGTTGAGGTACCAGTTCAAGACGGTGTCTCTGTCGGCCGCCACGGTCGCGATGGCAAAGGGCTGTCCTGGCGTCGAGGTCAGCAGAGACTGGATCACCTCCACATACCGCAGATCCACGCCCGTCAACTCAGCCTCCGCCACGAACCACTGTTTGCCTTCCTCAATCTGTAAGAAGACGCCGATGTCGGTCGGCTTGCCCTGCCAGTTCCGCTCCAGGCGCGTCTTCACCACAACGTCCCGGAACCCGTTTGAGTGATAGAGATCCAGAATCGCACCCCTGTCCTGATCCATCAGATTCTGGCTGAATACACCGCGCCGGTACCTTGGCGAGCGCGCCGGGATCATCCCCATCCGCTCGCGCACAGTCCCATCGGTGAAGTACTTGTTCCCGGTTACTTCCAGGTGCTTCAGCCGGTACCGTGGCCCGCGCGCAATGGTGTAGCGGATGGTCTGTTCGCCCGTAGCCGTGGGACCGGTGACGGTGTAGCTGACCTTGGCGTCGAAAAAGCCTTGATTTCGAAAGTGCTGCTCAATGTTGCGCTGGCCTTCCACAAGCAACTCCCGGTCCACGGTGCGCTCCTGGTAGACCGGTACGAGAGTGCGCAAGTTGCTTTTCGACAGCTTGTCGCCCTCCGTCCGCACCAGCACACGCGGTCCCGGTTCAATCTCAAACTGCGGCTGGACGGTGAACGTGTCCGGATCGAACGCCAGGTTCGCGATCCGCACGTTCGCCCGCAGATAGTCCGCCTTTAGATATGTGGTCCGCACTCGTTCGACGCCCTGCTGCAGCAGGCTGGAGTTCATAGCCTTCCAGCCGCGCAACCCCTTCCATCTTTGAAAGTTGGTGGACCGTACCAACGTCTTCTCAGGCAGTTTCACCTCGCCGGAAAAGACGGGCTTTGTGAGTCGCGCCCGCCGGCCCGGCGTAACGATGAAGCGGATGTCCATTTCCTCTGTCTGCGGCCTCGGTAGCGTCTCCTGCGCGACCTTCGCCTGGTAGAACCCGTTCGCCCGCAACACGCTCAGCAGGTTCTCCACCGCCTCCGGCAGGTTCGATTCGTCATAGGGCTCTCCCAGGTTGAATCTCGTCGCGTTCGATAGTTGCGCCGGGTTTGGCGGGTCCGGCGCACCCTCCACCGTCACTCGCCCTACGAAAAAGGTGGAGACCGTACGCACCGTCAGGGCGACTCCGGCGCCCTGATGCGCTGCATCCACGATGATATCGGCATACCGCCCCGTCGCCCACAATCGCTCCAGAGCTTGGCTCAACGCCAGTTGCTCCAAATTGTCCCCGGGCCGCACACCAAAGATCAAGCCAAGCTGATCCCGTGTCAACGGTTGGCTGCCTGGCTCAAACAGAACGCTCTCAATGCGCTTCCCATAATAGGCAGTCGGATCTCCGGCCCAGGCGAGGGACTGCCAGGCGGGCAAGCACACAACGAACGCTAGAGTCCGGAACCACGTCACTCACTGTCATCTTAACAGCCACCGTTGGTACGATCTGTAGTAATGACCGATGCCGAGCGTGATCGCTACAGCCGCCAGCTCCTTTTTCCCGGAATCGGCACCGAAGGACAGGAGCGCCTGCTGCACTCCTGCGCCGCCATCGTCGGCTGCGGAGCACTCGGCTCGTTTCAAGCCGGCGCTTTGGCTCGCGCCGGCGTGGGCCGGCTCCTGCTCATTGATCGGGACTTCGTCGAAACCAGCAACCTCCAGCGCCAGTGGCTGTACGAAGAAGCCGACGCCCGCGACGCCCTTCCGAAGGCTATTGCGGCCGCCCGCGCCGTGGCCCGCATCAATTCCGGCATCCGGGCCGAAGCCATGGTCGCTGACCTCACGCCCGACTCCATCGACGAACTCCTGGAAGGCGCGGACCTCATCCTGGACGGCACCGATAATTTCGAAACCCGCTATCTCCTGAACGACTACGCCGTAGATCGCGCCATTCCCTGGATCTACGGCGGCGCAGTCGGCAGCTACGGCCTCGCCATGCCCATCCTGCCCGGACGCACGGCCTGCTTCGAATGCGTCTACCCGGAGCCTCCCGCCGGCGCGCAGCCGACGTGCGAAACCGCCGGTGTCGTCAACACCATTACCTCCCTGGTCGCCTCCTGGCAGGTCTCCCTCGCGCTTCGCCTCCTCACCGGCGCACCGGTCGATCCCCGCATCTCCACCTTTGACGTTTGGTCCGGCGATCTCCGCCAGATCGCCATGCCGGCGCCGGATCCCGCCTGCCCCGCCTGCGCCCAGCGCACCTGCCGCCACCTCAATGGGCAACTCCGTCCGCCCATCAGTCTCTGCGGCCGGAACGCCGTCCAGATTCATGACCGCCATCGTCCCATCGATCTGGCCTCGCTGGCCCTCCGCCTTGCTCCGCTCGGTGAGGTGCGCTGCAACGGCTTTGCACTTCGCTTCTTCGCGCCCCCGTACGAGCTCACCGTTTTCCCTGACGGCCGCTCCATCATCAAGGGAACGCAGGATCCGGGACTGGCCCGCAGCCTCTACTCCCGCTATGTCGGTAACTAGCTGGACCTCGCGTCGGTTATCCTAGGAACGGATGGGCGCTTAGCTCAGTTGGTTAGAGCGTCTGGTTTACACCCAGAAGGTCGGGGGATCGTGACCCTCAGCGCCCACCATCCCATTTAGTTACGATAGCTTAGGCCGGATCTGGCAAGACACTGGAAGGACTATCGACCCTGTGTCTGCAACTCTGACGGAGTTCTTCATCCGAGAGCGCCAATACCGCAAGAACGTTGTCAAAGCGAAGCGGGACGTCCATGGGTTGGCTCTGCTGATTGCCGGCACTGGACTGCGTTTGCCGGAGGTTCCGTCGCTGAGACGCTCTGATGTGAATTTGAACTCAATGCTCGTCCCAGTGCGTTGCGGAAAGGGTGGCAAATCGCGAGTCGTGCCGATGAGCGTTGCCGGACGAAGGGTCACGTTCAAATGGCTCACGTGTCACGACCATGATCTGGTCTTCTGCACCAGGGACGGCTTGCCATGGACCAAGCGCAACGCCCTCCGCTCGTTCAAGCTGCTTTGCGCGGAGCTTGGTATCTCAGGGGTGCGGACCAGTTGGCACACTCAGACACAGCTTTGCTGCATCGTTCATTCGCGAGGGTGGGGATGTCTTCAACTTTCAGAGGATGATTGGGCATTCGACCTTGGAGATGACGAAGCGGTACGTGCGGCTCAACACGGCGGACTTACAGGCCAAGCACCAGGAACACGCGAGGTTGCTGAGGGGCAGATAGCCGACGCTCCGGATCGATCACTCGGAACTCCCGTGAGGTGTGCACGTTCGTGGAGGCAGCTAAGTCCGCCAGCCGACCAGAACCGCTACCGAAAAATGCTCTCAGCCGTTCCTGGTCACAGTTCCCGGATGCCGGTCAGACGCCCACTGTCATGGCCGGTGGCCGGTGCCGAGGTGGGGCGGGGGCGGATCGGCCATCCCGGCAATTAAAGAAACCTTACCAAAAATGTCCATTCTAGTGCCGCCAACATGGTTGCACTGGCCGATAAGACCATCATGAACATTCAAGCTAAGGTCTTCTTCCCATGGAGGGACGAGTACTCCGTCCATATACCAGAAATCGATACGCAGCATAGAAAGCTGGTTGACCTCATCAACCAACTCCAGGAGGCGATGTCGGACGGACGGGGCCGAACTGTGATCGAGAAGGTCCTTGAGGGCTTGGAAGCCTATACCAAGTCCCACTTCACCTCCGAGGAGCAGCTACTCGCCAGACACGGGTACCCTGCGATCTCCGCCCACCGGTCTCTCCACCAGAGCTTCGTGGCGAAGCTGCATAAGTTCCGGATGGACGTCCACTCTGGATCGATCAGTGTCACAGTGCCTGTAATGGACTTCTTGCGGGACTGGCTGACCGAACACATCATCAAGGAAGACAAAGCATATTCGGCGCATGTCCTGGGGGCTCGTTGCCAGTAGTGGTCACGAAGGCGGTAGGGTTGGGTTGGGTTCCCTACACCCAGTGTTCTCTCTCACGTAGAGGGGGGTATATAGTCCAACCTAACCCAGGGCCGTCCAGGCTAAGCCTTACTGCTGAGCTTGGGTGTCGATTCCGGCTCAGTGAGGAGTGGTGGGACTCCATGCATCTTAGCTCACCGGCATGGGTGTGGTCCAGCATACGGAGTTGGGGGAGTCCTTGGGTGATGGCTCTAGATAGCATCTCCATTTCCGCGATGGTGGTGGGGCGGCGATCACAGTGCCGCGGGCGAGGCGACTCCAGGTCATCGAGTTGCTTGAGGTACTGCTGCACCGAACCGGTGAAAAGGTGTAGGATTTGCACTGTAGGATCGACCTTTGGGGGCGCTAACTCCCTGGGGTGTGGTTCATGCGGCGGAAAGCGTAAACGGTTTCCGCCGTTCCAACCATCTAGGGTGAGGAATGAGACTGGAGCACGAGGGGGCGAAAGCTGCTGGTGTACGGCTCGGAGGTCCTCGGTCTGGAGGTTGACCTATCTGCGGCTCCCAGTTTGGCGTGTCCAAGGACTCGTTGAAGACGGAGGGTGTTTCCTTTCTTGGGCAACCCGAACCAGGTCGAGTCAGCGGCTCACCAAAGACGCCGTGAATTGTTTGCACGACGCGGCTCTGATGGGAGTAAACTGACTCTGTGTCTTGCTAAAAGTAGCATGACTAACGCCACCCGTAAGTGATTGATACCAAAGTAGAAATTGGCGCTTAGCTCAGTTGGTTGGAGCGTCTGGTTTACACCCAGAAGGCCGGGGGATCGTGACCCTCAGCGCCCACCATCAACGCTTCCGCAGCGGAGCCCGCTCCGGTACCCGGTACAAGTACAGCGTACGGCCCTCCACCTGGATCTTCCGCTCTGCCTTCCAGTCCCGAATTGGATACGTGTGCGAGACAACCCGCGTGCCCGCGCTCAGTTCACTCAGCAGACGAGGATGCAGACTCTCAATCAACAGCGGGAACAGGTACAGCACCACTACGTCGGCCTGACTGATATCGGCCGTCAGCACATTCTCCACGCTGAATTGCGTTCTGTCCGCCACGCCGGCGCGCCTGGCCCTTTCCCACGACTCGGCCACGCGCTCCGGATCCAGATCGTAGCCAATCCCACGCGCCCCGAAATCGGTGGCCGCCGTCACCACGATTCTTCCATCCCCGCACCCCAGGTCAATCACCGTCTCGCCGCGCTGCACCTGGGCCAGTTGCAGAATGGCGACAACCACGGGCAAGGGCGTCTGTACGTAGGGCACATCCAAGCCGGCGCCGAAATCCATGCCAGGCCGGCTGGTGCAGCAGACACACGCACAACCGAGCGCCACCGCCAGCCAACCAGCGGCTTTCGCCATCTCATACACCAAGCCTCTCTGATGCGGATCCGGCCCAGACCTAAACGAGTGCCCGCCAGGATTCGGGCAGGTTCTTTTCCACTTCCACGTTCTTGAATCGGACTCCAGCGCGAGCGCCCACTCGCCGCGCCCAGGCGGCCATGCGAGCGATGCCTTCCTCCAGGCCCACGTCCGGCCGGGCGTGGAGCACCTCCGCCGCCAGGTCGTGATTGGCATAGGCGTGAACCACTTCATTCCGGGCCGCGAGATAGTTGATATTCACGGGCACACCAAACGCCTGGCACACCACCCTGGCCAACTGGTTGATGGAATACGGCTGGTCTGCACCGATGTTGAAAATGCGGTTGTACGCCGCCGGGTTGTCCACCGAACGTGCAATGGCCGAGGCGACATCGCCGACGTAGCTGAAGGCCCGGGTCTGCTCGCCGTCTCCAAACACCGGCAGTTCCTCGTTCTTCATGATGCGGTTCATGAAAATGCCGATCACATTCCGGTACGGGTCGGCCAGGTTCTGATTCTCGCCGTAAACGTTGTGCGGCCGGAAGATCACGTACGGCAGGCCGAACATCTCATGGCACGACCGCAAGTCCATCTCAACAGCGTACTTGGCGATGCCATAGGGATCCTCCGGGCACGGCGCCAGATCCTCCGTCATGGGCAGTTGGCCCTTGCCGTACACCGCAATGGACGAGGTGAATACGAAGCACTTGACGGCGTGCTCGACGCTCGCATTGATCAGCGTCATGGTGCCGACGACGTTGTTACTGTAGTTGAACCGGCGGATGAAATGCGAAAGCCCCTCGGCGGCGTAGGCGACCAGGTGATAGACGTAGTCGAACTGCCCTTCCGAGAAGAGCTGTTTGACCAGAACGACATCGTCAATCGAGCCCTCCACAAAGGCCGCTCCGGATGGAACATGATCCCGATAACCGCCGGAAAGATCGTCCAGGACTGTCACTTCATGGCCGAGTTCCAGGCAATACCTGGCCACGTGGCTCCCAATGAAGCCGGCACCCCCCGTCACCAATGATCTCGGTTTCATGCCAAATCCTCCTGCTCCGCCGGTGCAGGCCCGGCCTTCCCAGCCTACGCAGGCCCCCTGCGGCGGCGCAACTACCCGGCAACCGGGCCGTGTTACGCTGGTTTTTGCCCATGGATTGCATCTCTGAAATCGTTCTGGGTTCCAGCAGGCAGGACGCACACTCATGAGTCCCCAGGCTCAGCCGGAAAGCTCTGTGGCCCCGGACGACCAACTGCAGCGCGAACTCCAATTGCTGGTTCAGCGGCACGCCGAGTTCACGCGCCGCCTGGAGGCCGTATTGGCCGAGCTCCAGGGTGCGCAGCCGCTCCCGGCTGCCAGTTCCCAACGGAATCCTTCGGCGCCGGCGCTGGCCCCGGATGGCGTTGCCAAACAGATCGCCGGACTTCACGAGCGGCTCTCCCGCCTGGAGACGCAGATCGACACCGCCAACCACCAGATTGGGGTCAATACCTCCCGCATTCACGAAATCCTGGACAGCCGGACTTGGCGGGCGTTCACCGGCATGGGCGGCGTCCTGTTGAGGCTGTTGGGACGGCGCTAGTGAGCGAACTCACAACCAGGGTGCAACTCCTCCGGCTCGAAATCGAGCGGATGATCGACGCGTTGGACGAACCCGGCGAAACCACGGAAACCGGTTGGTTCTGCAACCAGCCCCTGCACCACGTGCCCGGCAGATTCCAGCCCTTGACCCTCGGCGCCGCCTCCGCCCCGCCCCCGTCCAATCCGCTCAGCCGGCTAACCCGCTGGCTGAATCCGCCGGCCTCTCCGGACGTCCCGCCGGAGGCCCGTGCCGCACTGGCCGAACTGCGGCTCCGGCCGCGCATCAGCGTCATCACACCGGTCTACAACGTGGAGGCCGAGTGGCTGCGCCGCTGTGTCAAAAGCGTTCAGGCGCAGTGGTACCCCAACTGGGAGCTCTGCCTCTGTGACGACGGGTCCAGTTCCGCCGATACCCTCGCCGCGCTGGAATCGTTTCGGGATCTCGATCCGCGCATCCGCGTCATCCGCGAACCGGTCAACCGCGGCATCGCCGCCGCATCCAATCGCGCGGTCGAATTGTCGACCGGCGAGTATCTGGCAATGCTCGACAATGACGACGAGCTGACTCCCGATGCCCTGCTGGAGGTCGCCCGGGCGTTGGAACGCGCTCCGGAACTGGACCTGCTCTACACCGACGAAGACAAAATCGACAGCCAGGGCCGCTACGTGGATCACTACCACAAGCCCGACTGGAGCCCTGAGCACCTCCAGAGCGTCATGTACATCCTCCACCTGCTCGTCGTCAGAAAGAGCCTCTTTCTCACTCTGGGCGGCTTCCGGGAGGAGTTCTCCGGCGCTCAGGACTATGATCTCGCCCTGCGCGTCACCAGCCACAGCCAGCGCGTGGGCCATATCCCCAAAATCCTCTACCACTGGCGGAAGATCGAAGGCTCCGCCGCGTTGCAGGTGGACGCCAAGCCACAGGCGCTCGACGCCGGCCGGCGCGCGCTGGAAGACTTCGTCCGCGCCAACAAACTGCCCGCCAAAGTGGAGCCGGGCCTGCTGCCCGGGTTGTTCCGCGTCAAGTACCGCGTCGTGGGCAAGCCAAAAGTCAGCCTGCTGATCGTCTCGGGCGTCAAGGAAGCCAATCTGCCGGGCCGCGGCCGCGTGGTCATGGTGGAGCACTTCGTCGAAAACCTGATTCTGAAGACCGAGTACCGGAATTACGAAATCGGCGTCTCGCACGACCCCAATATCACGCCGGCCACAGCCGAGAAACTCACGCGCCTCGGCTGCCGCCTCCTGCCCTACCCCAAGCCGCCGGGCCCCTTCAACTTCTCGCACAAGTCCAACTGGACGTTAGGCCAGTCCCGGACCGAACACGTCCTCCTGCTCAATGACGATCTTGAGGTGGTCCGGGGTGAGTGGCTCTCTTCCTTACTGGAATACACCCAGCAACCGTGGGTCGGCGCGGCCGGCTCCCGGCTGTTGTATGCCGACGGCAGGCTCCAGCACGGGGGTATGGTCCTGGGCGTCAATGACGGGTCCGCCCACGTCTACCATCAGCACGACGGCGCCATGGTGGGCTACAACGCCTTCACCCATCTCGTCCGCAACTACTCCGTCCTGACCGCGGCGGTCGTCGCCACCCGAATGAGCGTGGTCGAGGAAATCGGCGGATACGACGAGAGTTTCGCCATGGACTACAACGACACGGACTTTTGCATGAAACTGATCGAGCGCGGCTACCGGGTCGTCTACACGCCTTACAGCGAACTCCTTCATTTTGAGGGGCAGGTCATGATCCGGACTGAGCAACTGGGCCGCGAAGCCGCCCGGTTCGTCAAAAAGTGGCAGCCCTGGGTGGAGGCGGACCCCCACTACAACATCAACCTCTCTCGCACCCGCCTGGATTTTGCCCTGCGCGGCGAATAAGGGCTGGCAGGTTCTGCGGGCGGGCCGCACTCCAACGAGCCGGAACCTGGGGCGCTCTGGGCGCCGGCTTCAAGCGGTGTCCGGGGCTCGTGGCGCGCCAAGTCCCGCCGACAATTCAGCTCGCAGCTCGCGCTCGTGCTCCGCCGTGCGCTGCATCACGTTTCGCCACATGCCGGGCAAAACTTCATTCATGACCTTCAGACCCTCGTAGGTCATGCCGCCGGGCGTGCTGACTTCGTCCAGAATCTCGCGGGCATCAATGCCGGCCCGGGGTAACTCGATGGTCGCGTTGACCGTTTCCCGGACCAGCATCTCGCAATCGGCCAGCGGAATGTCGGGCTGCATCTGGTGGGCGGCTTCGGCCCAGTCAGCGCAGAAGCGGGCCAGAAACGCCGGACCGCAGCTCACCACGTTAGTCACGACGCGGGCCTGCGATTCCTGCACTTCATAGGTGCGGCTGACTCGATTCAGCAGATCGCGCAGGTAAGCCACGTCCTCTGGCCGGCAACGCGGGCCGGAGATCAGCAGGCTCACGCCGCCGCGGACGAACTGGGTGTAGGAGGGGATCACCTTGGCTGTGCGGCAGGGGACCACCGCCGCCAGGCACTCCAACTCCACCACGTTCGTGATGAGAATCAGGAGATGATCGGCCGTGAGGACGGGACCGATCTCCTCCAGCGCGCGCCCGGTATCCTGAGGCCGCACGCAGAGAAACAGCGTGCCGCACTGCCGCGCTACCTCCAGATTGGTCCCCGTGCGCAGACGCGGATACAGAAGCGAGAGGTCATCGAGTTTCTCCTGGGAACGATTACTGGCCCAAATCTCCTCGTCCACGGGCTGGGCGGCGCCCAGCAGTGCGCGGACCAACATTGCACCCATGCGCCCGGTGCCAACAAATCCTATCGCCATGACAAGAGAGTAGTACAAGTCCGGCGCCGCGCTACACTAAAATCTGCACGCCCATGACGAATTCCATTCACGGCACCACCATATTGGTAGTGCGCCGCAAAGGCAAAATAGTCCTAGCCGGAGACGGCCAGGTGACGCTGGGCAGCGAGGTTCTCAAGGCGACCGCCAACAAGCTGAGGCGCCTCCACAAAGACAAAATCGTCGCCGGCTTCGCCGGTTCCACCGCGGACGCGTTTTCGCTGTTCGCGCGTTTTGAGGCGAAGCTGGAGCAGCACAACGGCAACCTGCCGCGCAGCGTGGTGGAGTTGGCCAAAGACTGGCGCACTGACAAAGTGCTGCGCCATCTGGAGGCGTTGCTGCTGGTGGCGGACGTCACCAACATCTACATCCTGAGCGGTAACGGTGACGTCATTGAGCCCGACGGCGACTCCATCGCCATCGGCAGCGGTGGCGGATTTGCGCAGGCGGCGGCCCGGGCACTGCTCGAAAACACCAACCTGAGCGCACGCGAGATCTCGGAGCGGGCCATGAAAATCGCCGCCGATACCTGCATCTACACCAACCACAACACCGTCTACCAGGAGCTCGGATAAGCCATGGTGATCTACCTTCCGGGTGACGCCAAGCGCGACGAGCCCTTGCTGGATGAGCTGACGCCGCGGCAGATTGTCGTCGAGCTGGACAAGTACGTCATCGGCCAGGCGGACGCCAAGAAGTCCATCGCGATCGCATTGCGCAATCGCATCCGGCGGCAGAAGCTCGATCCCGAAATGGCCGAAGAGGTGATGCCGAAAAACATCCTCATGATCGGGCCGACCGGTGTGGGCAAGACGGAACTGGCGCGACGGCTGGCCAAGCTCTCCAATTCGCCGTTCCTGAAGGTGGAGGCCAGCAAATTCACTGAGGTCGGATACGTGGGCCGCGACGTGGAATCGATGATCCGCGACCTGGTGGAAGTCTCCATCGACATGGTGCGCGAGGAGCGGCTGGAGGAAGTGGCGGATCGCGCCGAGGAGACCGCCGAAGAAAAGCTGCTCGATCTCCTCATGCCCTCCTCGCCGGAGCCCAGTGAGACCGCCGACAAGTCTCGCGACAAGATGCGCGAGAAGCTGCGCGCCGGCCGGCTGGACGAGCGGATGGTGGAGCTTGAGGTCAAGGACCGCGGGCCGTCGTTCGACGTGTTCACCAACACCGGCAACGAAGATGCGGACATGAGCTTGCGCGATATGCTGCCGCAACTGTTCGGCGGCCGGACGACCAAGCGGAAGATGCGTGTCTCGGAGGCCTTCGACTATCTGATCCAGGAGGAAGAGGGCCGCCTGATCGACATGGACCAGGTGACCCGTATCGCGATTGAGCGGGTGGAGCGGAACGCCATTCTCTTCCTCGACGAGGTGGACAAGATCGCGGGCCGGGAAGGCGGCCACGGGCCGGATGTCAGCCGCGAGGGCGTGCAGCGCGACATCCTGCCGATTGTGGAAGGCACTACCGTGAACACGCGCTACGGCATGGTGCGCACGGATCACATCCTGTTTATCGCGGCGGGCGCCTTCCATGTGTCCAAGCCATCGGATATGATTCCTGAGTTGCAGGGGCGTTTCCCGATCCGCGTCGAGCTGAAATCTCTCACCGAAGATGACTTTGTCCGGATCCTCACCGAACCCAGGACCGCGCTCATCAAGCAGTACATGGCGCTGATGGAGACCGAAGGCGTTTCTCTGGAGTTCAAGCCGGACGCCATCAGAGAGGTGGCCAAGTTCGCCACGCAGGTGAACGAATCGGGCGAAAACATCGGAGCCCGGCGCCTGCACACGATCCTGGAGCGGGTGCTCGAAGAGATCAGTTTCGAGGGTCCGGACCTGAAGAAGAAGAAGGTGTCTATCGACGCTGCCTATGTGCGCAAGCAGTTGGCCGACATTGTCAAGGACCAGGACCTGAGCCGGTATATTTTGTGATGGGGCGGGCCGTTCCGATGATACTGACAGCTGTGGTGCTGGCCGGCTGTGGCTATGTGGGCGGTCCACTCCCTCCGGCGCTTCGCATTCCGGTTCAGATCACGGATCTGCGCGCGGTCCAGCGCGGCGGCAGGATTCTGGTTACCTTCACCCCGCCCACGGAGACGACGGAAAAGCTGGCCTTGACGAAAGTACCGGAAATCGAATTGCGCGTCGGTGAAACTCCGAAGGAATCGTTCGAGATCCAACGCTGGGCCGCCGATGCGAAACGGATTGATCTGGCCGACGCGCGGAGCGGTGGCGTGGAGGTGTCGATTCCGGCGGCAGAGTGGGCCAACCGTGAAGTGATCATCGCCGTACGGGCCATCGGGCCGACGAAGAGGCCGGCGGACTGGTCCAATCCGCTGCTGCTGCGGGTGGAAGCCTCGCTGCGGCCACCGGAGGCGTTGACGGCAGTGGGCACAACGGACGGCCCCTATGTCCGGTGGAAGGGCCCAGGCACGCGGTGGAGGGTCTGGCGGCTGGACGAAGACGCCAGGCAACCACAGTTGTTGGGCGTGACCGGGGAGCCGGCCTGGCTCGACCGCACGGCTGTGCTCGGGAAGAATTACACTTACATGATCCAGCAGTTGGTAGGTGACCCCGAGCGGCCGGCGGAAAGTGAGATGTCGGCCGAGGTGCGGATCAAGCACGAGGACAAGTTCCCGCCGGCCGTGCCTGTCGGGCTCTCGGCTATCACGGCCCTGAAGACGGTGGAATTGAGCTGGGACCGGAATACCGAGGCCGACTTGAAGGGCTATCAGGTCTACCGGGCCGAAGGCGATGCCGCACTCGCCAAGGTTGGTGCCGTTGTGGAAAAGCCGACCTTCAGCGACCCGGGGGCGGCCAGCGGGAAGACGCACCGCTACGCCGTCGCGGCGGTGGATGAGTCCGGAAATGAAAGCCAGGCCTGCCCGGCTGTGGAGGTAATTGCGCCATGACGAGAAACGTGCGATTTGCGGTGGGCGACGATACGCTGGCCGGCCGCCTGGACGGTCAGACCGCGGTGGCGGAGGTAATTGCGCCATGACGAGAAACGTGCGATTTGCGGTGGGCGACGATACGCTGGCCGGCCGCCTGGACGGTCTGACC
>JBBQLF010000011.1:0-20222 GCA_038327695.1 Bryobacterales bacterium | reverse complement strand
GGTTTCCAAAAAACTGTTTGCTCCGCGTCTCGGTTTTGCCTACCGCATCGGAGACAAAAACGTGATCCGCGCCGGCTACGGCGTCACCTATGACGCGGTTCCGTTCGGCCGTCCGCTGCGCGGCCTCTACCCCGCCACACTCACCGGTGGCTGGGTCTCACCCGTGACAACGTTCGGCTGGTATAACACGGTGGACCAGGGCATTCCGGACATCGTGGCGCCTGACACCAGCAAGGGTCAGGCACTACTGCCAGTCAGCCAGGATATGGGTCCGCGCAGCCCGTGGGGCGGCGAAATCCACCGTGGCTATATTCAGTCGTGGAACGCCACGTTTGAACGGAAACTGCCGTGGAGCATGATCGGCTCAGTGGCTTATGTGGCCACCAACACGGTCCGCCAGTTGCTGGACCGCAACATCAACACGGTGGGACCTGGCCTTGGCACCACCACGGCGAATCTGCCGCTGGCGAAGCTTTACGGCAAGACCATCGGCGCCAACATGTGGGACGGCATCGGCTATGCCACCTACAACTCGCTGCAGGCGACGCTGAACAAGAACTTCTCGGGCGGTCTGTTCCTGAAGTCCGCGTTCACTTGGGGCAAGGCGCTCAACATGGCGGACGACACCGGCTGGGCCGGCCTCTGGGGCTGGAACTGGGAACCGATGATGAGCCGCAACTACGGCTACGCCGGCTACGACCGCAAATTCATGTACACGCAGGCCTGGGTATACGAAGTACCGGTCGGCAAGGGCAAGAAGTTCGCCATGTCCGGGATCGGCGACGCCATCCTGGGCGGCTGGCGCGTGAATGGCATCTTCAGCGCCTACACCGGCACGCCGTTCTGGATCAGCGGCAGCGGTGTGTCCTTGCAGTGCATCGGCTGCATTCAGACGGCCGAGCAGCTCGGCCCGTTCGTCAAGCTGGACAAGAAAGGGCCGCAACAGCCCTACTTTGAACCCAGCGCGTTCCGCGATCCGCTGTTCTGGCAGAGGCAGACCGGCGAGTACAAGCCCGGCTCCACCGGCAAGCTGCCGTTCCACGGACCTGGCTTCTGGCAGCTTGACCCGGCTCTTTTCAAGAACTTCAGAATCACGGAACGCGTGAACATGGAGTTCCGCGCGGAGTCCACCAACCTCGCCCACAACACACGTTGGGGCAACCCGTCGGGTGGGTCCGCCAGCCAGCAGTTGAATCCCGACGGTTCTCTGAATACGTCGGTGGCCGATCCGCTGCGTGGGTTTGCCACGATCACAGGCGCCAACTCGACGCGGCAGTTCCGCTTCGGCCTGCGCCTGGCGTTCTGATCCATTCCAGCCGTTAGGACTCGAAGGGCGCCTCCCAACCGGGGGCGCCCTTTGTACATAAAGTGTAGTTCGTGGACACCCCTTGCTAAGATGCTGTGAAAAATTCGCCGGCGGTTCAGAAACATATCTATACGGAAATGTTTCGGCCGATAATGCGCCATGGAACCTGATCGACAGCCGCTGCTGTTGGACATTCCCGGGCAGACCGCGCGGCCGGTGCCACCACGGCGTCCGGCCGGCCCACCGAAACTGAAGCCGAGCGACCGCAGCCAGGGGCTCTGGCGCACGGTGATTGTGGAGGAACTGGTGGCGCCGGACCACAAGGTCAGGGCCATCCGGGATCTGACAGGCCAGTTGGATCTGAGCGGCTTCCAGGCCAAGGTCCGTAGCCGGGAGGGACAGGCGGGACGGGCGGCCTGGAACCCTCGGTTGCTGCTGAGCGTGTGGTTATACGCCTATAGCGAAGAGGTGACCTCGGCGCGGGAGATCGAAGCGCTGATGGAGTATGAGCCGGGGTTGATGTGGCTGTCCGGCTTTCGGGCCGATCACCCGGAGGAGATCAAGAAGCTGTTGGCCGAACTGTTGGGCGTGCTGTCGCAGGAAGGATTTGTGAAGCTGGCATGTGTGGCGCACGACGGCACCAGGATTTGAGCCCAAGCCGGGAGCGGCACTTTCCGGCGGGCAGCGGCATTGGAGAAGGCGATCGCCGAGGCGCGGCAGAAGGTGGACGAGTTGGATAGGCCCCCTGGAAATGGGGCGGGCGAGGATGCACGGCGCGAGGCAACCCGCCGAAGAGTTGAAAAAGGTCCGCGCCAACAAGGGCACTGAGCCAGAGCGGGAGCAAGCCCGGGTGAGGCTGAGCGAGCTCGAGGCGCGGATGATGAAGCATGGCGGCAACGCCATCGCGCCGGGCTATCACGTGCAGATCAGTGCGGACGCCGAAGCGGGCATCGTCGTTGGTGTGCATGTCACCCAATGCAGCAGCGGCAGCGGCTCCCTGCTGCCCGGAGCGGGTGGTGGCCGATGGCGGGTTTACCAATCAGGCTGCAATCGAAGGGATGGAGGAACTCGCAATCGAGTTCTACGGATCGCTACCGGAGCCGGAAGTCAGACAAGCAGCGGCGATGAAGGCGGCGGGGATTGACCCGGCCTTTGCGCCCCCGGCTTTCCGATTTCAGGCCGGGAGCAACAGTCCGGAGTGTCCGGCTGGCAAGCAGTTGGGGTATGTGCGCCACAGTAGCAAGACCAGAGTAGCGAGAGAGGTCAGACCTACCATCAATACCAGGCACAGGCACCGGCTCAGGATTGCCGTTTTGTGCGAACACCAAAAGAAGTGTTGTCCGCGGCCCGGACAGGGGCGTCTGGTTTCGATCCGCCAGACCGGGAACGCGGCGGTGGTGGCCTTTCGCGGGAAGATGGACACCGATGCCGCCCGCGAGATCTACAAGCAGCGTGGGCCGGTGGCGGAGTGCCCCAACGCTTGGCTGAAGGAGAAGTTTGGCATCCGGAAATTCCGGATGCGTGGCTGGGCGAAGGCTTCGTTGCCACGCCAGAATGCGATAGTTTGGATCGTCCGTGAGAAACCGGGGCACCGTGGAGCGGAAGGTCTACCCCTGTTCCATGCTCTTCAGAATGAAGTACACCCCATGCCGGTTCGCACGCTTCATGCGGCGCTGGGCAGGGCGGACGTAATCCTCCTTGCGCACCTTCGGCTCCGCCCATTCAATCGGAATACCGTGGTTCCGGGCTTACGCCTCAACCCACCCCTGATACTCGTTGGTCCGGCGCGAGAACACCGCCTTGTCGATCATCGTCTCACCGGCTACGTCACGGAAAAAATGCACCACCTGCCCCGCACCTCGGCGCTCACGAGAAATGACCCACCTCTGCTCATTTAGAGTTGCCCACGCCGAAAACAGGTTCTGCCACGTCGCGTGGCGCGGAGCTGGCGACATCATCCGCGCCGCTGGCGCGTAAGTCTCTTGTTTCTTGTAACCAGCTTGTGTGGCATTATCATCCGCGGCGAATGCCGCGTGGCGCGGCCAGCCGAAACGCCCTGTGGGGCAGCGGCCTGAGTGGGTCAGTTTTGGCGAGCAGAGGTGGGTCGTTTCTCGCGAGTGCCGAAGCCCGCACGGGACAGTCCGCTCAGATATCCATGAATGACCACCCGGTCAATACAGTGGTATACAAAAATCAGCAGGCTGCCAAACAGCTTTGTGAACGTCTCCATCGGTCGTCCGCCCTTGCTCTCGTCCTGATAACAAGATCATCGGACAGGCGACCGGTGGAATCAAAATTTCAAATATGTTTGGCTAGAACCTCTACACTCAGATTCTGCGCTTTTCTGGCAGGAACTTGTCATCAGTGCAGGTGGCCGTAGGCCAAATGGGGAATGACGGCCAGTTCCCTGAGTTTGAGTGCGGTGGTAATGACCTCCTTGCCAAACCGCGTCAGGTAGTACTTGTAATTGTGGCCCACTTTTTTGATGAGGCCCTGCAGGCGAAGCCGTTTCAGTAGACGTGACACTGGGCCGCTGCTCTTGCCCCGCAGGAAGCGGCGGAGCGCTTTGTTCTGCAGCCCACTGATGTTGAACTCGCCTCGGGCGATGGCGCGGAGCACCGTCTCATCGTCTGAATCGAAGAGATTGAAGCCGGCGTAGGCGCGGCCTTCCTGGCGGACCGGTTGCGGCAGTTTGTCGAGTTTGCCGCGGCCGTTCCGGGGATCCTCGATCGTTGACAGGAACTCCACGTAGCGGCGGTTGGCGGCTTCCAGCAGTTCGCGCAGCGCCGGCAGACTGTAGATCGTCTTCTGCATCGAAGCCCGCTTGGTTTCTCTGGTCCCGTCGTGGTGTTCTACCTCGCGGTCGTGCTTGAAAAAGGTCAGGTCGTTGACCGTGGTTTCAATCCGCAGGATGAGTCCAAATTTGTCGTAGACTTTCAGCGACACCGGCCCCATCGTGTGTTTGATCCGCGTTCCTTCCCTGCGGATGTTGTATCGGTTGCCCATTTCGCCCTCGTACTGGGCGTTGAGCTTACGGCCCAGGTAAGTGGCGATGCTGTCCGGCTTGACGGTGCGGATCGCCGTCCGCGTCAGGTTGCCATAGATGGCCGCCAAATCAGTCTGCCGCCGGAACACGATCCCGGTGGCGTACTCGCGCTGGTCCACACTCCAGTGATAGGCCACTCCGAAGTCCCGATGAATCGGGCTGAAGCGGCGTGCAAACTCATCCGGACGGTGGTGGAGCCGATTGATCTCCAACTCGTTGGCAATCTGCTGGGCGCGCTTCCAGTCGGCGATCCTGACGAACGCGTTGTCCAGGAGAGTGAAATCGACCCGCCGCTTGCGCAACGTGCTGGCCAGCCAGGCCGGCACGCGCACGTAACACAACCACAGTTCCTCGTCGATGAAATAGAAGCAGTAATGCAGACACTTTCCGTCATCGGGCAGCAGATACGTCTTTCCCGTGCCCTTGTTGTGCCACGGCTTATAGGTGGTGCAGAGCTCCATGGCCGAGAGGATGCACCAGCCCCGGATGATCGCCCCGTTTGGCCAGGATCTCCTTGACCCGGTCTTCCTTCCGGACCTTCCGCTTGCGGAGAAACTCGATCTCGATCCCGGTGCCGGTTGCCAACCGCTCGGCGTTCTCGCGAAGTTGATTTCGGAACGGCTCTGCGAACCTCGGGTAGTCAAAAACCCGGATCTTGTGCTCGTACAGGTACGAGGTCATTCCCTCCGCGTAGCAGATCTTCGGCAGGGTCCCGAACACCGGCATTCGGTCCCGGCAACCCAGAACTCCCGTGATCTGATCTTTGTGCCGATCCGTCAGTAGCTCGATGCCCATTCCCGCATCGTACCCGGACCTGTTTGGTTCCGGCTACGCCGGGTTAGGAACTGGGCGCAGGCCTGGAGCAACCGGGCGCCACGGGGCAGGAAGACGGACTTCAAGCATGCGCAACCATTGGTGCGCCGCCATATGCCGGGCGAGCTGACGTTGAACTTTGTGCCGGACGCCGAGCAGCGGCTCATGCGCAGCCTGACGCGGCGGCGGACGCAATTGAAGCACGCTCGGGTGCGAATTCAGAATCAGGTGGAGAGCCTGCTGGAAGAGACTCGGATCAAGATCTCCAGTGTGATCACCGGCCTGTTCGGCGCGAGCGGACGGCGCATCTTGCCGGCCTTGGCGAAGGGCGAGTCTGACGCGGCAAAGCTGGCCGCCATGGCCGATGCCCTGACCGGTGTCGTCAGCGGGATTCACCAGAAGCTGCTGCAACAACACCTGGCTCTGCTGGAACTGGTTGACACGCAATTGGAAAAACTATCTCAACTCACCGCCGCCGCCCTGCGGGAGCATGCCGAGGCAGTGGCCCGATTAAGCCGGATCCCCGCCATCCGGATCCTTTCGGCACAACAGATCGTGGCCGAAACGGGTGTGCATGCCAGCGCCTTCCCCTCGGCCGGCCAATTCAGCTCCTGGATTGGCGTGTGCCCCGGCCGCTACGAAAGCGCCGGGGAAAACCAAAGCAGCCGCTGTGCGAAAGGAAACAAGTACCTGCGGCGAGCCCTTTGCCAGGCGGCGCAGGCGGCGGTGAAGACCGGGAACAGCTACTTCCAGCAGAAATTCCAGCGGCTGCTGCTCAATCACGGTTATAAGAAATCGATCTGGGCGATCGCCCGGCACCTGAGCGTGGTGATCTGGAAGATCCTCCACGAAGGCGCCGGCTATGTCGAACACGGTCTGGCCACCACCCCACAAGCAGCCAAACGACGCCTTCAGCGGCTGAAGCGCGAACTGCGGAGCCTCGGTCATTCGGACGAACTAAGACCGGTCCCAATTCAGCCGCTTACATAATGACTTTCAAGGGAGCGATTTCGCGCGCTTGAACACGTGAAATCCCCAAAACCGGTAAGCACCCGCTAAACTCATCTTCTATGAGCAAGTCGGTAGGAACATTCGTCTGGATCTGTGTGGCGGCCCTGGGCGCCTTCTGCCTCGGCGGCATCGCCCTCCACCGCGGCGAGTCCATCTCCAGCGCCTGGCTCGTGCTGGCGGCCGTCTGCACCTACCTCTCCGCCTACCGCCTCTACGCCGCCTTCATCGCCGCCAAAGTCATGGCCCTCGACAACACCCGAGCCACCCCCGCCGAGCGCCTCCGCAACGGCCACGACTTTGAACCCACCAACAAGTGGATCGTCTTCGGCCACCATTTCGCCGCCATCGCCGGCCCCGGCCCGCTCGTCGGACCCACCCTCGCCGCCCAGTTCGGCTACCTGCCCGGCACGCTCTGGATCATCATCGGCGTCGTCCTCGGCGGCGCCGTCCAGGACTTCGTCATTCTCTTCTGCAGCGTCCGCCGCGACGGCAAATCCCTCGGCCAGATGGCCCGCGAGGAGATCGGCAAAATCGGCGGCGGCACGGCCCTCCTCACCGTCCTCCTCATCATGGTGATCCTCCTCGCCGTCATCGGTCTCGTCGTGGTCAACGCACTGAAAGGCTCCCCCTGGGGCACGTTCACCATCGCCGCCACCATGCCCATCGCTGTCCTCATGGGCCTCTATCTCCGCTACTGGCGCCCCGGCCGCGTCCTGGAAATCTCCGTCATCGGCTTCCTCCTCCTCGTCGCCAGCATCTTTTGCGGCGAGTGGGTCGCCCAGCACGCCGTCTTCGGCCCCATGTTCACCCTCACCGGCATGGCGCTCGCCATCGCGCTGATCATCTACGGCTTCCTCGCCAGTGCCCTCCCCGTCTGGCTGCTGCTCGCACCCCGCGACTACCTCAGCACCTTCGTCAAGCTCGGCGTCGTCATGATGCTCGGCGCGGGCATTCTCCTCGTCCGCCCGGAACTCCACATGCCCGCGCTCACACGTTTCGTCGATGGCACCGGCCCCATCTTCGCCGGCACCATCTTCCCCTTCTGCTTCATCACCATCGCCTGCGGCGCCATCAGCGGCTTCCACGCCCTCATCTCCTCCGGCACCACGCCCAAGATGATCGCCAGTGAAGGCCACATTCTACCCGTCGGCTACGGCTCCATGCTGCTCGAAAGTTTCGTCGCCATGATGGCCATGGTGGCCGCCTGCTCGCTCGAGCCCGGCATCTTCTTCGCCGTCAATTCACCCGCCGGCATCGTCGGCGCAACCCCCGCCGCCGCCACCGCCACCATCACCGCCTGGGGCTTCCCCGTCACGCCGCAACAGATGGCGGACCTCGCCCGCCACGTCGGCGAGGAGTCTCTCTTCTATCGCACCGGCGGCGCGCCCTCGCTCGCCCTCGGCATGGCCAGCATCTTCTCCCGCATCGCCGGCAACGAAGCCGTGCTCCGCTTCTGGTACCACTTCGCCATCATGTTTGAGGCGCTCTTCATCCTCACCGTCATCGACGCCGGCACGCGCGTCGGCCGCTTCATGCTCCAGGATTTCCTCGGCCACATCTGGAAGCCGCTCGGCCGCACATCCTGGATGCCCGGAGTCCTGCTCACCTCCGCCTTGGTCGTCTGCGCCTGGGGCTACTTCCTCGTCCAGGGCGTGCTCGATCCTCTCGGCGGCATCAACTCCCTCTGGCCCCTCTTCGGCATCGCCAACCAGCTTCTGGCGGCCGTCGCGCTCTGCGTCGCCACGACGATCCTCATCAAAATGCACCGCCTCCGCTACGCCTGGATCACGCTCCTGCCGCTCTCCTGGCTGGTCGTGGTGACCTACACGGCGGCCTGGCAGAAGATCTTCAGTGACGCCCCACGCGTCGGCTTCCTGGCCCAGGCCAGCGCGCTGGAAGCCGGCTTCCAATCGGCGGCCACCCGCCAACTCATCTTCAACAACCGCCTCGACGCCGTGCTCTGCGGTATCTTCGTGGTGCTCGTCACCACCATCCTCGCCGACTCCATCCGCATCTGGCTCGGCATCCTCAACGGCACCCGCTCCGCCGCCAACCGCGAAACCCCATTCGTCCTGACGCAACTGCGCCCGGAGGAACTCTAGCCATGGCCGCCATTCATGAATTCTGGCGCATCGTCGTCGGCATCCTCCACGAACTCTCAGACCAGACCGCCTACCGCCGCCACCTCGCCGCCCACGGCGTCGCCGCCTCCGGCCCGGAGTGGCGCCGCTTCAGCGAAGAACGCCTCCAGCAAAAATACAAGCGTGCCCGTTGCTGCTGATCTACCAGCCCCGCTGCCCACTCAGCCGAAAATCCCCCACTCAGCAGAAATCGCCGGCCCCACCGCGAACTCCGCAATCCGCAGCCGCACCAGCCGGCACAACCCGATGCTCGTGTCCTGGCCAATCCCCCACCGCCGCTTCAGCGAAGAACGCCTCCAGCAAAAATACAAGCGCGCCCGCTGCTGCTAACCAACCAGCCCCAAAGTGGGGCGGACGCCCTCGTCCGCGCGCGACCCCCCGGTCGCGGCACCTACAAGGGTGCCCGCTGCTGCTGATCTACCAGACCCGCACCGCAATCCAAGCCGTGTAGCCAATCAGCACCGCCAGCACCGCCCAACTCCGCCCCACGCCGCCCCGCCACGCGCACAATGCCGCCAACCCGCCGAACAGCGCCAGCGCCGGGCCCGTCATCCCGCTCCAGGTCCACAGCAGCCCGCGCCCCATCTGCACCAGCGCCAGCGTCACACCGCAAGCCAGCGCCACCCGCTGAAATCGAGCGCCCGCCGGCGCCAGCCACCGGTCGTGCACCACTCCGCCAGTCCAGACCGACAACGCCAACAGCTCGAAAAACTTCAGCCAGTCGGCCATCTCAGCCGTAAACTCCCAACTCAGAGATCGCCGGTGCAACCGGACATTTCGTAATCCGCAGCCGCACCTTCGTCGTCTCCACCGCCGTCGCCAGCCGCACCAGCCGGCATGACCCAATGCTCGTGCCCTGCGCGATCTCCCGCCACGCATCGCCCACCCATGCGTCCAACCCAAACTCCTCCACCCGCTGGCCCAGCCGCACGTTCTCGCGCAACCGGATCGTCTTCACCGCGGCCGCGCGCTTGAACATCAACACCACGGAAGGCGTCGTCACTGCATCATCCGTGCTCCAGTACGTCTCCCTATCCCCGTCCAGCAATTTCGCCGGCCCATAGCCCTTACTCCTCCCGCGCACGTTGGAAGCTTCCACCTTCGCGCCGGCGCCGAGATCGTCCCGAAACGCCGCCCGCAACAACTCGCCAAACCCCTTCAGCGAAGCCACGTCCGTCTCATGCAGCAACCCCCGCCGGTCCGGAGGAACATTCAGCAGGAAGCTCGCCCCCCGGCCCACGGACTTGAAGTACAGATCCATCAGGTCCGCCGGTGACTTCACCCGCCCGTTCTCCTTTTCATGCCAGAACCACCCTGGACGAATCGACACGTCGCACTCCGCCGGCAACCACTTCGATCCATTCCGGTGGCCCGTCGTCGATTGCTTCGTATCCACGTCGCCCGGCGACGCCGGCCCGCCCTTGGCGCCCACCGGCTCAAACGTCGCCCAGCACGTCTCGTTCGCAAATCCCTTCTCGTTGCCCACCCATCGAATGTCCGGCCCCACATCGCTGAAGATCACCGCGCCCGGCTGCAGCGCCCGCGTCAAAGCCCACGTATTCGGCCAGTCGTAATACGTCGTGTTGTCGATCTTCCGCTTCTCCCGCGCCCCGCCGTAGTAGCCGTCGCCCCCATTGGCCCCGTCGTGCCACACCTCGAAAATCGGACCGTAGTTCGTCAGTAGTTCGCGCAATTGCGCCCGGTACATTTCAATGTAGGCCGGCGTCCCGTACACCGCAGCGTTCCGGTCCCAAGGCGAAAGATACACGCCGAACTTCAACCCATGCCGCCGCGCCGCGTCCGAAATCTCGCGCACCACGTCGCCCTGGCCGCCCTTCCACCCGCTTTTACGCACCGAATGCTCGGTCGTCTTCGTCGGCCACAGACAAAACCCGTCGTGATGCTTGCACGTCAAAATGACGCCCGTCATGCCGCCCGCCTTCAGCGCCGCCACAATCGCGTCCGCGTCAAAAGCCGTCGGATGAAAAATCGCCGGATCCTCGTCGCCGTAGCCCCATTCCTTATCGGTGAAAGTGTTAGTCGTGAAGTGCAGAAAGCTGTACACCTCCATGCCGTGCCACGCCAATTGGCGCGCCGTCGGCAGCGCCCCGTACGGCGCGGGCGCGGAAGGCCCGGCGGCCAGCGCGGCGGCGGGCAAAGTGCTCAGCAGAACTTGGCGGCGTGTCAGGTCTCCCATGTTCATCACCGCACCGGCGGAATGCGGACAGACGGAGCCTTGCACTCGCGCTGGCCGGAGCAGGGAATTGGCTTCAGATCGCGATCCAGGCACACCCGCACTTCGCTCAGAAAATTGGAACTACACGCAATCGAAATCCCGTCCGCCGGCAGCCCCGGGTTGGCCGCCAGAAACTCCTTCTTCACCTGCGCCGGGCTCAGGTTCATATACTCCTTCGGAGCCACAAACCGCACCGGGATCTTCACGCTCTGCATCGCCTTGCGCGCCGTCGAGAAGTAGCCCTCCGCCCCCAGCCCGCTGCACGTCCCATGCCTTTCCCACTCATGCCGGATCAGGTTCGGGCTCGGCATGATGTCCAGCATCGTGTTCGGATCGCGCAGCCCCGCCTCGCCCGAACAAAACTGCGGCCACATACTGCCATTGGTCGAGCGCGTGTACTGCGGCCACAGGCCGTGCAGCACGAATGAAAAATTCCGCTCCGGCGCGCACTGCGGATCGCCACGGCCGTCTCCGGTCGACGCACAGTAGGCCGGCGACCACGACAGCGCCATCAGGTAATAGTCGAACTTGCCCGGCTCGCCAATCTTGCCATTGCGGTCGGCACCGCCCAAATTCATTGCGAGCAGAAAACCCAGCCAGCAAATAGATCGCATATCCAGCCAGCATATCGCCCATCGGCACTAATCCGCTATCCTGAATGCTTGTGTGTGGAATTGCAGGCTATACCAAGCTGGAGCACGTCGTCGAACGCGGCCGCATCGCCAGCGTCATCCAGACCATTCACCATCGCGGCCCCGATCACCAAGGCACCCATGAATCGGACCTCGTCGCCCTAGGCAACGCCCGCCTCTCCATCATTGATCTCTCCCAGGGCAACCAGCCCATGTACTCGCCCGACGGTGACACCGTCATCGTCTACAACGGCGAGGTCTATAACCACGCCGAAATCCGCGCCGAACTCGAATCCCGCGGCCACCGCTTTGAAACCCACTGCGACACCGAAGTCGTCCTCAAGGCCTTCCTCGAATGGGACACCCAAAGCTTCTCGCGCCTCCGCGGCATGTTCGCCGTCGCCCTCTGGCAGGAGTCCCGCCGCCGCCTCATCCTCGCGCGGGACCGCATGGGCATCAAGCCGCTCTACCTCTACCACCGCGGCCGCGACCTCTACTTTGGCAGCGAGCTGAAGACCATCCTGGAGCATCCCGAAATCCCCCGCCGCCTCGACCTCAACGGCCTCAGCTTCTACCTCTCGCTCAACTACGTCCCGGCCCCCTACACGCTGATTGAGGGCCTCGAAAAACTCCTCCCCGGCGAGTACCTGGAATGGTGTGACGGCCAGCTCTACCGCGCTCCCTATTGGTCCGTGCGTTTTCAGCCGGACCCGCGCATCACCCTCGATGCAGCCACGCAGGAACTCGACTCCCTCCTCCAACTCGCCGTCAAGGAGCATCTCATCTCAGACGTCCCCCTCGGCGTCTGGGCCTCCGGCGGGCTGGACTCCTCCGCCGTCCTCCACTACGCCGCCAGCCAGGTGCCCAAGCTCAACACCTTCTCCATCTCCTTTAGCGGCCACGGTCACGACGAAAGCGCCTACTTCCGCGCCGTCGCCGCCCAATACGGCACCCAACACCGCGAGTTCGATCTCAACCCGGAGCAGGATCTGATCAGCGCCATCGAGCACATCAGCTACTTCTCAGACGAGCCATCCGCCGACGCCGGCGCCCTCCCCGTCTACTTCCTCTCCAAGCTGACGCGCCAGTACGTCACCGTCGCCCTCACCGGCGACGGCCCCGATGAGCTCTTCGGCGGCTACCTCACCTACCTCGCCGATGGCTACGCCGCCACCGCCCGCAAGACCCCTGCCATCCTGCGCAAACTCGCCCTCCAGGCCGCCCGCCTCCTCCCCGTCTCGGACGAAAAAATCAGCCTGGAATACAAGGCCAAACGCTTCCTCGAAGGCTCGCTCCTCCCCCCCGCCGAGGCCCATCTCTTCTGGAACGGCGCGTTCAGTGACTCCGTGAAACGCACGCTCTACACCGCCGCCCGCTATCCCAATCCCGGCTCCCTGATGAACACCCTCCCCACCGAGGCCTTCCAGTGCGGCCCGCTGAATCGCTACCTCTGGCTCGATCAGCGCTACTATCTCACTGACGACATCCTCTACAAGTGCGACCGCATGTCCATGGCCCACTCCCTCGAAGTGCGCCCGCCCTTCCTCGATCACCGCATCGTCGAGTTCGCCGCCCGCCTGCCCGAATCACTCAAAATCAACAACGGCTCGCTCAAGTACGTCCTCCGCGAACTGATGCGCGATAAACTCCCAACCGCCGTCCTGGAGCGCAAAAAAGAAGGCTTCGATATCCCCGCCCACAAGTGGTTCCGCGGCGTCCTCCGCCCCCTGATGGAAGAAACGCTGTCAGAGGAAAATGTTCGCGCCACCGGCCTCTTCCACCACGCCCCCATCGCCCGCCTGATGCGCGATCACCTCGCCCGCCGGGCCAACAACGGCTACCAGCTCTGGGGCCTGCTCACTCTCTTCCTATGGATGAAAAGATGGAAAGTCCAAAGCGCTTCCGCGTAGCACTGGCGCTGCTCTTCGCGGCGCTCATCTATCTCCCCGCCGTCATGGCCCCTCCGCATCTGATGGACGATGTCGACGGCGTCCAGGCCCAGATCGCCCGCAACATGCTCGAATCCGGCGACTGGGTCAGTGCTCGTCTCAACGGAGTACTTTACCTGGAAAAGTCGCCCCTCAAGTACTGGCTCATAGCCTCCTCCTACGCCGTCTTCGGCGTCCACGGCTGGGCCGCCCGCCTCCCCGTCTTCCTCTCCATCCTCGCCCTCGCCTGGCTCGTCTTCGCCATGGGCCGCTGGGCCTTCAGCCAAGAGGCCGGCTTCTACGCCGCCCTCGCCATCTCCACCTGCATCGGCCTCTTCCTCTTCACCCGCATTCTCATCCCCGACGTCATCCTCACCGCCACCATCGCCCTCGCTCTCTGGGCGCTCCTCCGAGCCCTCGATGAAGCCGAGCCGCACCCCCGCGCCTGGGCCGCCGTCATGGCCCTGGCCATCGGCGTCGGCCTTCTGCTCAAGGGCCTCATCGCCCTCGTCTTCCCCGTCGCCGCCGGCGTCCTCTACCTGCTCATCTCCGGCCAGTTCTTTCAACGCCGCACCTGGACCCGCATCCGCCCGTTCTCCGGCACGCTCCTCCTCCTGCTCGTCGCCGCCCCCTGGCACGTCCTCGCCACTCTCCGCAATCCGCCCTGCTTCGACTTCACCATGAGCAGCGGCCCCGGCCAATATCGCGGCTTTTTCTGGTTCTATTTCTTCAACGAGCACATCCTGCGCTTTCTCAATCTCCGCTGGCCGCGCGATTACAACACCGTCCCGCGCCATCTCTTCTGGCTCTTCCATCTGGCCTGGCTCTTCCCCTGGTCCGTCTACCTCCCCGGCGTCGTGCGCCTCCAATTCCGAGGCTCAGACCGCGCCTCGCGCCTGCGCCTCCTCTGCCTCTGTTGGATCGGCTTCATCCTCGTCTTCTTCACCTTCTCCACCACGCAGGAATACTACTCCATGCCCACCTACCCGGCCTTTGCCCTACTGCTGGGCTGCGTCATGGCCTCCGGCGCACCTCTCCTCAAACACGCAGCCAAGGTCGTGGCCGCCATCGCCACGCTCGCCTGCGCCGCCATCGTCTTCATCCTCGCCAGTGTCTGGAATCTCCCTGCGCCCGGCGACATCTCTCAGGCCCTAACCCAGAATCCCGATCTCTACACCCTCTCCCTCGGCCACATGGGCGACCTCACCCTCAACTCCTTCGCCTACTTGAAACTCCCGCTCGCCCTCGCCGCCCTCGCCTTCGCCGTCGGCAGCTTCTACGGCTGGCGCTATCGCCAGCGCATGACCCAAATCGGCTTCGCCCTGATGATGCTGCTCTTCCTCAACGCCGCCCGCATCGCCATGATCGCCTTCGATCCCTACCTCAGCTCCCAGCCTCTCGCCGAAGCGCTGAAAATCGGCCCCAAAGGCAAAGTAGTCCTGGGCGACCAATACTACACGTTCAGCTCCGTCGTCTTCTACGCGGATCTGAAAGAGGTGCTCCTCCTCAACGGCCGCTACCAGAACCTGGAATACGGTTCCTACGCCCCCGGCGCCCCCAACGTCTTCATCGACGACGCCGCCCTCACCCAACTCTGGCACTCCGCCGAGCGAACCTACCTCGTGCTGGAAGGCCCCAAAGTCCCCGCCATCGAGAAACTCGTCGGCAAGGAGTGGATGCACCTGGTCAAGGCCAGCGGCGGCAAATACCTCTACTCCAATCACCTCTGGACCACGCCGCTAAGCCAATGAGAATCGCCATAGACGCCACAGCCTTGTTGTTGCGCAGCGCCGGCGTGAAAAGCGTGCTCTACCACTGGCTCCACGCCCTGCAAGCCCTCGCCGGCTCCGACAGCATCGTCGCCTATCCGCCCCTGCCGCACCTCGGCGCGCTCGTCCACGAAACCAGCGTCGCCCCCCGCTGGCCCACTCTGCGCGGCATCGCCATGGCCGTCGCCAATCAACGCCTCGCCATCCCGTTCCCGCAGTGGTGCACGCGCGGCGCCGACCTCTTCCACTCCTCCAATCAGGTGCGCACCCCGCCCCGCGGCATGAAGCTCACCGCCACCATCCACGACCTCACCTGCTGGCGCATGCCGGAGCTCCACACCGCCGCCAACGTCATCGCCGATCGCCGCTACGCCAAAGAGGCGCTCACCCGCGCCGACGGCCTCATCAGCGTCAGCGACCACTCCCGCCGCGACGCCATCGAACTCCTCGGCATCGCCCCGGAGCGCATCGTCACCATCTACAACGGAGTCGCCGAAGCCTACTTCCACGCCGCCCCCCTCCGCCGCAACAAACCCTACGTCCTCCACATCGGAACCATCGAGCCGCGCAAAAACATAGACCGCCTGCTCGATGCCTGGGCCGCCCTCCGCCCCGATCTCCGCGCCGCCTATGACCTCATCGTCGCCGGCCCCGCCGGCTGGGCCTCCGAGCAAACCATCGCCCGCCTGCAAGCCCAACCCGAAGGCGTCCACTGGTTCGGCTACGTCCCCGAACGCGATCTCCCCTCCCTCACCGCCGGCGCCGCCGTCCTCGCCTACCCCTCGCTCTACGAAGGCTTCGGCCTCCCGCTCGCCCAAGCCATGGCGGCCGGCGTGGCCTGCGTCACCTCCAACGTCAGCGCCATGCCGGAAGTCGCCGCCGGCGGCGCGCGCCTCGTCGATCCGCTCAGCGTCACCGAACTGCGCGATGCGCTCACGGCGCTACTCGAAAACCCCGCCGAGCGCACCCGTCTCGGCCGCGCCGGCAAGGCCCGCGCCACGGCCCTCTACCGCTGGCCCCTCGCCGCCCAGCAGTCGCTCGAATTCTTCCGCCGCGTCATTGGATCTTAGCCGCGTCCAAAGGCACCCGGAAGTCCCACACCTGAATCTGCCCGTCGCCCTCCACGTACTGCACCACCGCGTACTCGCCCGCCGAAAGCGGCTTCGTCGGCCACATCTTGTACAGGTTGCCGTCCAGCTGCTGGCGGAACACCTCCACCAGTTCCATCTCGAAGAACACCTGCTTCGTCATCGGCTCGATGTTCCAGATCGCCACCTGCCGCCCCGTCTTGCGCGGCTTCATGCGCACGATGCTGAAGCGCTGCTCCACGGCGATGCGGAAGTAGAAATTAGGCCGCTCATACGGCACCACCACCTTGGCGTTGTCGCCCGCCAGTTCCAGCACCGCTTTGCCCGCCACAATCGGGATCGGCGACATCACCTTCAGGATGCTGCGCATCTTTGCGGTGATCACCTTCACCTCCGCCACCTGCAGCGCATTCATCTTGTTCTCATGCGCAAAGTAGGCCCCGGCCTCCTGCGGCACGCTGGCGATCTCCTTCCGCATGGCCCGATCAAACTTCTCCTCCGCATCGTCGAACACCGCTTGCTTCTTCTCGTCCTCGCCCTGCTTCTTCCGTTCGCCCTCGGTCTTTTTCAGATCCACCAGCTCCAGCGGCAACTCCTCAAAATCGCTCCGCTCGATCGAGTAGTACCGCACCCGGTCCTCCACCACCTGGTACTCGCGCACCAGATGATTCGTGCCGTCCTTCAAATGCAGTTTGAAGTTCTCGGCCCACGCCAGCACAGCGAAAAGAAAGACACCGATCAGGACGCGCATACCGTTCCTCTTCTATTATGGAGTCGTGATCAACCAACGTACATTAGGCAGAACCGGCTGGCAGGTCAGCGAGGTCGGCTACGGCGCATGGGGCCTCGGCGGCAACCAGTGGCGCGGCCACAAAGAGGACGACGCCCTCGCGGCCCTCTGCCGCGCCCTCTCGCTCGGCCTCAACTTCATCGACACCGCCCTGGCCTACAACGAAGGCCACAGCGAGCAGCTCATCGCCCAGACCCTGAAGGAGACCGGCGCCACGCCCCGCGTCGCCACCAAGGTCCCGCCGAAAAATAAGCAGTGGCCCGCCCTGGCCGGCATCGATCTCGACGACGTCTTCCCCTACGGCTACGTCGTCAAGTGCACCGAGGCCTCTCTGAAAAACCTCGGCGTGGAAACCATCGATCTCCAACAGTTCCACGTCTGGAACCCGGAGTGGCTCGCCGTCGACGGCTGGAAGCGCGCCATCGAGGATCTCAAGAAATCCGGCAAGGTGCGCTACTGGGGCATCTCCATCAATGACCACCAGCCGGACTCCGCCCTCGCCGCCTGCCGCACCGGCCTCATCGATACCGTCCAGGTCATCTTCAACATCTTCGACCAGTCCCCCCAGCGCGCCCTCTTCCCGCTCTGCCGCGAACTCAACATCGGCGTCCTCGCCCGCGTCCCGCTCGACGAAGGTGCCCTCACCGGCGCCATCACCCCAGAGACCGTCTTCGATCCGGCCGAGTTCCGCGCCTGGTACTTCCGCGACAATCGCAAAGAACTTGTCGCTGCAAAGGTGAACGCCCTCCAGGCCGCCCTCCACGCCGCCGGCCACGATGAGCCCCTCGCCGCCACCGCCCTCCGCTTCTGCCTCTCGGACCCCGCCGTCTCCACCGTCATCCCCGGCATGCGCAAGATCCGCAACGTGGAGCAGAACATGGCCGTCTCACAAAAGGGGCCTCTCCCTGCCGCTATTCTGGAGATTCTGCGCAGCCATGCCTGGGACAAAAACTTCTATTCTTAGGGCTCGTCACGGAATAACGATGCCACATCGGCACGACCGCTCGCTAACGCGCGCGGCTCGGAATCGGAGCCGCGCGCGTTAGCAAGCGGTCGGAATGCTTAATTCATCACGGATCCTTAGCCTGCTCTTCACCGTCACTCTGGCCGCCCAGGTGGAGTACCTGCCACTCCAGCCCGGCAACCAATGGGTCTATCGCGGCCCGGCGGGCCAATTCACTGTTACAGTCGACAAACCTGCCGCCTTCGAAGGACGCGACTACTACCTGGTCGCCGGCTTCCCGGCCACGCCGCGCCTCTATCTGCGCAACGACGCCGAAGGCCGCCTCTGGATGTGGGACGCCGCCGCCGCCCGCGAAAAGCTCTGGCTCGATTTCAACGCAGCCGAAGCACCTGCCGCCGTGGATCCCTGCAACGTCCTCAGCCGCCTGGACTCCCGCGAAGCGAAATACACCGGCCCCGTGGGTGAGTTCACCAACGCCCTGCGCCTCCGCTACACCTACGCCGCCTGCGCAGATGCCGGCATAGACAGCGACCTCTTCCTCCCCTACGTCGGCCTGCTCCAGCGCACCATCCAGACCATCGCCGGCCCGCGAGCCTACGACCTCGTCTATGCGCGTCTGGGCGAGGTCACGGTCATCACCGAGCCGGAAGTGAACTTCGCCGTAGCCGTGGATCGCTCCGCCGCCTCGGCCCGCCTCACCCTCCGCAACACCACAGGCGCGCCGCTGCAACTGGACTTCGGCTCCGGCCAGACCTTCGACCTCATCGTCCGCGACGAAACCGGCGCCGCCGTCTGGGTCTGGTCTGACGGTCGCGGCTTCACCCAGGCCTTGCGCACCGAACAGGTCACCGGCGAGCGCCTCTGGCTCGTGTCCCTACCCGCGCTGAAGCCGGGCCGCTATACCGTCGAGGCCTGGCTCACAACCATGGGCGACAAGCGCTTCGCCGCCACCACCGCTTTTGCCGCGCCGCCTCGGGACTGACCCACGCCGGCCCACTGCGCCAGCCCGGAAGCCCCGTCCAGCAATACCAACTGCTCGCCATCCACGCCCACCAGCCAGCCCCGCCCGGCAGCAGCCACGGGGCTCCATCTCTGCGCGGCCCGGTCAAACCGGTACACGCCCGTACCGGATCCGTCCGTCCCATAGACCGCTCCGCCCGCCGTGAGGCCCCCCACCAGATAGCCGGGCACATCCCACCGCCCTGTCACGTTTCCCTGCAAGTCCGCCTCCAGCCACTGCTGCTTCCGGCCCTCCTGGGCGATGCCGGCCATGATGCCGATGCGGCGCCCCGCCACATGCAGCAGGGCGAAGCCGAGGTTCGGCCCCACCCCGGAGGCCTCGGCGTCAAACATCTTCCGCGGCAAGTACGCGCCTATCAACCGGCCCTCGCGGCCGTAGTTCCGCAAAATCGCAAAGTCGGGCTGCCCCGCCAACGTAGGATTCGGCCGGTACACAACCGCCCACAGCGTGTGGTCCGGCCCGATCCGGATCGCCACCGGCATGTCCGGCGTGGTCTCAATGAATCGCTCTCGCCTGCCGTCAGCCCGGAAGAGGGCAATCCCCCAAACGGACCCTTCATTCACCGCGCCCGCGATGAAGCCATCGTTGTCCACGGCCGCATTGGAAATCGGTCCCTCGGCCGAGACGCTCACCGGAGGAGCCCCCTTCGGCAGCCGCACGGTCACCCGCCCCCCGCTCTCGTAAATGATCAGATGCCCGTTGTCGAAGCAAGCCACGCACCGCCCCCGCAGGTTGCCTGCCTACACGAACTCCTTCTCCACCGTCTGCGCCATCGCAGCCTGTCCAGCGAGCAGAAGGAGAGCCAAAACGAATCGATACACTCAGGCACCTCGCCCCCATGGGCCCGATGCCCGCCGCGCCGGGCGTGGGGCCCGGCGCGGCGCTCAGGCTGCCCTAGGGAGGAAACTACTACAGCCTGATCTCGGGTCTCCTCGCCAGTTCACTGGCGAGTTGGGAGGTCCCTCGCGAATGAGTATGGGCCCGGCCGCGCCCGGAGTCAATCCCTTAATCCCCCTTCATCCCATGCCCGTCCCAATTCCAGCAACTCCGCCCGCGACACGCTCTTCGGCATCCGCCTCCGCCCCGCCAGCCGCAGCAGCGCCCGCTCCAACCGGAAATCGTCCCACGCCCCCGTGCCACTCCCCGGAAACTCATAGATCATCGGCTCCCGCACCAGCCGTCGCAGCGTGGCGGCCGAGGTGCGCGAGCCCTGCCGTGCCGCCAGCCGCCGCTCCGCCCCGCTGGTCAATTCGCGGATCTCCGGCGAAACCGGCCGGAACCCCAGCTTGCGGTAGAACCAGAACGCCCCGGACTCAATCGCCTCATCGTTCTCGTGGCCCAGTTGATACGGGTCCACCACGAAGCAGGTTACGCCCAGCATCTGGTGGCACGCGCGCAGGATCTGGGCATACAGCCACGCCGTCTCGCCCGCGCGAAACGTGTAGTACAGGTTGAATCCCGCGTCCATCCGCTCCTG
>JBBQLF010000010.1:0-20690 GCA_038327695.1 Bryobacterales bacterium | reverse complement strand
AGCCGCACCGGAGTGCCCTCCAGGGCAAGCGTGCCAAAGGCCAGCGCCTCGCCCATCGCCCAATCCGCCGTACCGCCCTTCAGGACTTCCTTGCGCTTCTCGATGAAGCCCTTGAGCTTGGGGTGCAGGTTGAACGTCTCCGGGAAGGTGGTGATGCCGGCCACCACGCGCTGAATCAGGTCCTCATCGACGGCTGTGCGCGGACACACGGCCGGCAGGGTGTCTTCCTCGTACGCGGTGACCTCCTGCAATTCCCACTTTTCGCCCTTCTTCTGCGCCTCTTCATGCGCGGCGTTGAGCGCGTCCTGGATCTGCTGTCTGATGCGCTCGCCGGCCTCCTTGGAGACCGTGCCTTCGCGCATCAGCCGCTCGGCGTACTTGGCGCCCACCGTCCGCTGCGCCTTGATGACGCGGTACATCACCGGCTGGGTGTAGCTGGGATCGTCGCCCTCGTTGTGACCGTAGCGGCGGTAGCAGACCATGTCGATGACGACATCCTTCTTGAACCGCATGCGGTACTCAATGGCGATCTGAATCGCGCGCGTGCACGCTTCCGGATCGTCACCATTGACGTGGATAATGGGCGCCTGGACGGTACGCGCGACGTCGGTGCAATAGGTGGACGAGCGGCTCTCTTCCGGCGTGGACGTAAACCCAATCTGGTTGTTGATCACCAGGTGAATCGTGCCGCCGGTGGCGTAGCCCTTCAGCAATGAGAGGTTGAGCACTTCCGCCACCACGCCCTGGCCGGCAAAGGCGGCGTCGCCGTGGACCAGAACCGGCAGGACCTTTTCCCGTTTGGTATCGCCCATCCATGTCTGTTTGGCGCGCACAATGCCTTCGACAACCGGGTCCACTGCCTCCAGATGGCTGGGATTCGGTGACAGCGATACCTTGATCTCCCGGCCCGAGGCCGTGCGCTGGATGCCGCTGGCGCCGAGGTGATACTTGACGTCGCCGGAACCCTGCGCCGCCTCGGGATCGGCGTTGCCTTCAAACTCACCAAAGACCTGAGACATCGACTTGCCGATCAGATTGGCGAGCACGGTGAGACGGCCCCGATGGGCCATGCCGACCATCACTTCCTGCACGCCCGCGTTGGCGGCGCGGTCCAGGCACTCATCCAGCACCACCATGGCGCTTTCGCCACCTTCAAGCGAAAAGCGCTTCTGGCCCACGAACCGCGTGTGCAGGAAATTCTCGAAGCTCTCCGCCTGCACCAGCCGCAGCAGAATACGCCGCTTGGTGGTATCCTCCAGCGGCCAGTTGTTGGCTTGCGGCTCCATGCGCTCCTGCAGCCAGCGCTTCTCCTCCGGATGCTGGATGTGCATGTACTCACACCCGATACGGCCACAGTAGGTCTGGCGCAGGGTTTCCAGGATCTGGCGCAGCGTGGCGACGCTGGTGTGGCCGCCCAGGGCGAGGTTCCCGGTGATGAACTCCCGGTCGAAATCCCAGATGGTGAGCCCGTACGTGGTGGGGTCGAGTTCGGGGTGGTAGCCAGCCTCAACACCCAGCGGATTGAGGTCCGCGATCAAATGCCCGCGCACTCGATAGGCGTTGATCAGTTGGAGGACAGCCGCCTGTTTGGCGATTTCCACCATGCGCTTCTCGTCGGTGAAGCCGGGCGCGGTGCTGCGCCGGTCCACCTGCCAGAGAAACGGCTGGTACGGCATGCGGGTCTGCTCAAAGATGTCGTTGTAGAAGCCCTCGGCACCCTCCAGCAGGGCCTGCAGCTTGCCGAGAAACACACCGGACTCAGCGCCCTGAATGATGCGGTGGTCGTAGGTGCACGACATCGTCATCACTTTGCAGATGCCGAGTTGCGCGCGCAGTTCCTCGCTGACGCCCTGGAACTCCGGGGGCCAGTCAATGGAGCCCGTGGCGATGATGGCGCCCTGGCCGGGCATCAGGCGCGGCACGCTGGCGAGCGTGCCCACCGTGCCTGGATTGGTGAGCGAAATGGTGGTGCCCCTGAAGTCGTCCGGCATCAGTTTGCCGGTGCGCGACTTCACCACGATGTTGTCAAAGGCGGTGAGGAACTCGTAGAAGCCCATCGAGCCGGCGTTCTTGATGCCCGGCACCACCAGCGAACGATGGCCATTCTTGCCGGCCACGTCCACCGCGATGCCGATGTTGATCTCCGGCCGGACCAGCCGGTGCGGCTGGCCGTCCACCTCGGCGTAGGCGTCGTTGATGCCGGGCGTATGCTGGAGTGCTTTGACGATGGCCCACGAGATGAGGTGCGTGTAACTGATTTTGCTCTTGCCGTGGAGGTCGCGCCATTGGTTCAGCAGACGCCGATTCTCATCGATCACTTTGACCGGGATAGTGCGCTGCGAAGTGGCGGTGGGAACGGCCAGCGACGCGGTCATGTTCTCGGCGATGCGCATGGGCGCGCCTCGCAGCGGGACCAACTGCTCCGCCGGGCTCAGCGTCAGGGCAGGTGCCTGTGCGGCCGGGGCCGGTTCCACCGTTACGGCCTGGGTCACCGGCGGCGGCGGGACGTTCTCGGGAACTGCCTCGGCCGGGGCCGGCTCAGCCTCGAAGACCTCCTTCCAGTTCTCATCGACGCTACGCCGATTGTTGACGAACTGCTGATAGAGCTCTTCTTCCAGCCAAGAGTTGATGGTGATTCGCTGTCCCGGTTCGGTAGACATGGTTATAGTGAGGGCAGGATCGCCTTGCATGCGCCCAGTCCCGCCGTTACCAGTTTAACTCCTGGTCACCCGGGTTGGCCGCACGGAGGTGCGGAGGGGCGCGGAGGTGTCGCGCGGAGGACGGCGCGCTCCTCCGCGCTTGGCCCCGGCCAGCCGCCGCTGATCTGCCGGCTCTCGCCGCGATTCGCTAAACTACCTTTAATGCAAATCTTCGCCAAGTCGCCCTGCCGTGTGGATCTCGCCGGAGGCACGCTCGACATCTGGCCGTTGTATCTTTACCACGCCCACGCCGTCACGCTGAACTTCGCAATCGATGTCTACACCTCGTGCCGTATCACGGAGCGCCCCGGCAAGGCGATTACGCTGAAGTCCCTTGACCAGAAGCTGGAGGAGACCTACGACTCGCTGGAAACGCTGATCACCGCCAAGCGGCATCGCCACACTCTGGCGGCCCATGTGGTGAAGCACTTCCGGCCGGCCGGCGGGCTACTGGTGGAGACGGACTCGGAGGCGCCGCACGGAGCTGGAATCTCCGGTTCCTCGTCCATGCTGATCTCCACCGTCAGCGCCTTCAACAAGCTCTGCCAAACGCGCCACCCCATTGAGCGGATTCGTGAGATCGCCCAGAACATCGAAGCGCAGGTCATTTCGGTGCCGACCGGCTGCCAGGACTACTATCCTGCGATGTACGGAGGTGTCAGCGCGATTGAACTCACTGTGGCCGGCATCCAGCGCAGGCCGCTGCCGGTTGTAATCCCGGAGCTGAACAGCCGGTTCGTGCTGGCCTATACTGGCAAGCCCCGCAACTCCGGCATCAACAACTGGGAGGTCACCAAGCTCCATATCGATGGCGACCGGTCCGTGATCCGCAACTTCGCGCGCATTGCGCAGATCGCCCATTCCATGCGCGGTACGCTGGAGAGCGGCGACTGGCCTGGCACCGCCAAATTGCTGCGGGACGAGTGGAACCACCGCAAGAACAACGCGCCGACGATCACGACGGAAGTGATCGACCACCTGATTGAGGCAACCCGCAAGAGCGGCGCACTGGCCGCCAAGGCGTGCGGCGCCGGCGGCGGCGGCTGCGTCGTGTTCCTCTGCGAGCCGGGCGCGAAGGCGAGGGTCAGCGAAGTGATTGAGCAGGAAGGCCGCGAATATGGCGTACGGGTCCTGTCCGTGAGCGTCGCGCCCAAGGGCGTGAGCGTCAAAACGTCCGTTTGAGAGCCCGGGCATGACAGAGGAAAACAGCCATGTGCCGGCCGGACTCACCGGCATCGGCCTGCGCCTGTTCTTCTTTTTTCTGCTGGAGATCGTGGCGCTGGCCGTGTCCGCGACTTTCTTCGACGAGTTGCTTGGCCGTTTAGCCGCGGGCGCGCTCGGCGTGTTCTTTGCGGCGGTACTCGCCAATGCCCTCACCGTCCGCATTTACGAACGCGGGCGGCTGGAGGACGTCGGCATGGGCTGGGGTACCTATGCACTGCGCCATCTGTTGTTGGGCGGTGCCGCGGGTATCGTGGCAGGTCTCCTGGTGACGGGAACCCTGCTGGCATTCGGCCTGGCCGTTTGGAAACCGTCGCTCGACGGAGGATTCCAACTGGGCCGCCTGCTGTGGGTCTCGGTCATGCTGCTGTTTGGCGCAGTGGGCGAGGAACTCCTCTTCCGCGGCTATGGTTTCCAGCTCCTGCTCCACGCGGCCGGCCCCTGGTGGACCATTCCGATCTCGGCGGCCATCTTCGGGTTGGCGCACCACAACAACCTGGCGGCGTCCCCTCTCGGGCTCGCCAATACTGCGTTGTGGGGCCTGCTTCTCGGCTACGCCCTCTACCGCACCGGCGATCTCTGGCTGCCCATCGGTCTGCACTTCGGCTGGAACTGGTGCCTCCCGCTCGTTGGCGCCAATCTGAGCGGCTTTACTTTGAGCCTGTCCGGATACACCATGGAGGCGAGGGGCCAGGAATTGTGGAGTGGCGGTGCGTACGGACCGGAGGCGAGCCTGTTCACCACCGTGGTGGCCGCGGTTCTGGCTTTGTGGTTGTGGAAGGCCCGGCTCGGCAGTCCAGCTCCGGGCGGACCGGAAATGGAGGCATAATCCGATGCGGCATCCGGCGCTGATACTCTATTGCGCGGCCGCCGTCGCCTTCGGCCAGGCTCCGGCTGGCAAGGAAGATGCGGCTCGTAAGCTCACCGACGAAGACAAGATCGAACTCATTCGCGGGCTTTCCGCCGAATACGCCACCGTCAAGGCGTACCTGCCCCGGGCCAAGAAAGCCCTGAAGATCCTGAGCAATGGCACCTGGGACAAGAGCGAGTGGCGCGATATCGGAGACGAATATGGCCCAGTCGTGCGCGTGGGCGATCTCGTCCAGATCACCAAAGTGGACATCGATAGCGACCGCATCGTCCTACAAATCAACGGCGGGCTCAACACGCGCGGCAAGTGGTACGAACGCATTGAGGGTGGCGTCGGCGGCGCCACCACTCCTATGACTCGGGATCAGTCCCGCAGCGCCGGCACCACCATCGCTGTAGTCTTCCCCGGCAAGCTGCAGCCCATCAAGGCGGCCGAGATCAAAAAGATTCTCGCCCCGCTCCTCGATTTTGAAAAACGCAGCGCCAGCGAAAACTACTTCGACACGCTGCCCCCGGAGATCCAGGCGGCCATCAAGGCCAAGCGGGCCGAGATCGGCATGACCCGGGATCAGGTGAAGATGGCAATTGGAAATCCACGGGACCGGATCCGCCAGCAAAATGACGGCCTGGAGACCGAGGACTGGATCTATGGATATCCGCCGGGCAAGATCACGTTCGTGACATTCGCCAACGGCAAAGTGAACAAGGTGAAAGACAGCTACGCGGGCCTCGGCGGCTCAACCGCCCCTCAGCCTAAATCCCAGCAGTAGCTATTCGGTCTGGTTGCTGCCGCAGCAGCCGGAGTGCCCACCCTCGGACGCCTTCTTCTGGATGGCCTCCATCAGCCTGCTGTGGCAAGCCTCGGAGATGGGCTGTGCATCCATGCCCTTGTACACCTGAATGGTTTTCCGTGTGGTGTCGCAGATAACCCAACAGTTCGGGCATTCACTGATGTGCTGTTCGAGTTCGGCGCGCGTGGCCGGATCCGTGGTTTCGTCCAGAAACTCGTTCAACTCACGCAGGAAATCCTTGCACGTGACCATTTCATTTCGCGTAGCCAAGGATCTGATCCCCTTTCCGTTTAAAGACCCGCGTCAGCTTCTCGCGAAGCTGCAAACGCGCCCGGAGCAGCCGGCTCTTCACCGCCGCGATGGAGAGGCCTAGCACCTCGGCCGTCTCTTCAGTGGACAGCTCCTCCACATCGCGCAGGATGAAGACAGTCCGGAAAATCGGCTTAAGGCTGTCAATGGCCTTGCTCAGGATTACTCTGATCTCCTCCTGGCTGTACTTCTGCTCAGGGGTGTCATCCCAAACGGCGATCTCGCGGACAATCGGCTCCTCATCCGTTTCGATGTTTTCATCGAGGGAAACGGTTCGATCAGATTTGCGTTTTCTGAGCTTCATCAAGCTCTCGTTCACCGCGATGCGCGTCACCCACGTGTAGAACTTGGATTGGCCCTGGAATGAGTTGATGTGCTCGAAGGCCTTCAGGAAGGTCTCCTGCAACACGTCTTCGGCGTCTTCGTCGTTCTGGGTGATCTGTCGCGCCATGCGGTAGACTCGCCGCTCGTAGCGGGTCACGAGCTCGCCGAACGCGCCGACATCGCCGCGCTTGGCCCGCTCCACCATCAATACTTCCGCCGCGGCCGCGTCCGGCACTCCAACGGATTCGATCGTTTCACCTTCCATGTAGCAATGACTCCGAGCTTCAAGGATAGCAGTCTGCCATCCCGATCCGTATCGTCCCCCGCCGCCTCCAACAAAACGAAACTCTTCCTCCAGCGGCCGCATCGTACAGGCGTGCGGCCTCTGGAAATCTCACAAACTGTCAACGCCCAGGCCTCCGTGGACTGCTCCGGCCTGTCCGCGCTGCTGCTGAGCGCGGTTCCCGCCCAGCGAATCCTCATGGACTGCCCGGAGCTAAGGTTTTCCTTCCGCCCCTTCCTGATCCAGCCCGCGCCCGGAGAGGCCGACGACTATATCCTGGCCCCCCTCCCGGCCGACACCGCCCCCATGGCGCACATGATCTCCGCCCTCCTCGGCTAAGCCGTCCGCCAAACCCGCCTCGTTCAGTTTCTGTTCTCCTCTGCGCCCGGCCCTGCCTCTATCATCAATGTACTCATACGCCTGGATTTCCTCGATTGGCCGGGCATTTCGTGAATCCTCCACTTTCTTGCCGCGCACCCCACGCGGAGGCCGGTGCGTCCTTTTCGCAACCACCGTGATACGCTGGTTTTTTCACCAGAAATCACAATGAGTAGCACCTATTCCATCACTTTGCCGGATGGCAGCATCAAGGTTGTCCCCGCAGGCTCCACCTCCCTCGACGTGGCCCGCTCCATCGGGCAGCGCCTGGCCGACGACGCCGTGGCTGCCCGCGTCAATGGCGATCTCGTCGATCTGACCCGCCCCTTCGAGTCCGACGCCACCCTCGAATTGCTTACCTCCAAGAGCCCCGAGGCCCTCGAGGTCTACCGCCATTCCACCGCCCACCTGCTCGCCGCAGCCGTGCTCGAACTCTATCCCGGCACCAAGCTCGGCATCGGGCCGCCCATCAAGGACGGCTTTTACTACGACTTTGACCGCCCCACGCCCTTCACCCCGGACGACCTGGCCAAGATAGAGCAGCGCATGCGCGAGATTCGCGATCGCGATGTCCCCTACGAGCGCCGCCTGGTGGCCAAGCCCGAAGGTCTCCGCAAGTATGAGGAACTCGGCGAGCCGATGAAGTGCGAACTCATCGAAGAGCGCGCCGGCGACATCTTCTCCGAATACACGCTAGGTCCGCAGTTCATTGACTTCTGCCGCGGCCCCCACGTCCCGTCCACCAAACGCATCAAGGCCTTCAAGCTGCTTTCCATCGCGGGCGCCTATTGGAAGGGCGACGAAAAACGGCAGCAGCTCCAGCGCATCTACGGCACGGCGTGGTTCTCGCAGAAAGATCTCGACGAGCATCTCAACAAGCTTGAAGAAGCCAAGCGCCGCGATCACCGCCTGCTCGGCAAGCAACTGGACCTCATCTCCATCCAGGAACTCGCCGGCCCCGGCCTGATCTTCTTCCATCCCAAAGGCGCGCTCGTCCGCAAGATGCTGGAAGACTGGATGCGCGAGCAGTATCTGCGCCGTGGCTACTCGCTCGTCAATACCCCGCACGTCATGCGCGAGTCGCTCTGGGAAGTCTCCGGACATCTCTCCCACTACGCCGATAACATGTACGCGGCCATTGAGCTCGACGACGCACGCTACCGGCTGAAGCCCATGAACTGCCCGGGCCATATCCTGATCTACCGGGACAAGCAGCACTCCTACCGGGATCTGCCCGTGCGTCTCGGCGAGCTCGGCACAGTCTATCGCTACGAGCGTTCCGGCACGCTGCACGGTCTCTTCCGCGTCCGCGGGTTCACGCAGGACGACGCCCACATCTTCTGCCGTCCGGATCAGATCGAGGATGAGATCGTCAACTGCCTCGAATTCGCCGTCGATGTACTCAAGACCTACGGCTTCCACCGCTACAAGGCCGAGATCTCCATCTGGGACGGTGGCGTCAGCGGTAAGTACGATGGCACGCCGGAGCAGTGGGCCCTGGCGGAGAAAGCGCTGCACAACGCGGTGGAACGCGTTGGGCTGGAAGCCACCGTCATGCCCGATGAGGCCGCTTTCTACGGCCCCAAGATCGACGTCAAGTTGCTGGATGCCCTGGACCGCCCCTGGCAGCTCTCCACCGTCCAGTTCGACTTCACCTTGCCCCGCCGCTTCGAACTTGAATACGTGGGCGAGGACGGCGCCAAGCACCAGCCGCTCATGGTCCACAGGGCCTTGTACGGCTCCGTAGAGCGATTCTTCGGCATCCTCCTCGAACACTACGCCGGAGCGTTTCCGACGTGGCTGGCGCCCGTCCAGGCCATCGTATTGCCCATTGCAGACCGCCATCTGAACTACGCCAAAACGGTGCAAAAACAGCTCGAAATCGCCGGTTTACGCGTCGAAATCGACGCTCGCAATGAGAAAGTCAACTACAAGATCCGCGAAGCGCAGTTGCAGAAGATTCCCTTCATGCTGGTGGTTGGCGACCGCGAAGCCGCCGATGGCAATGTGGCCGTCCGCACCCGAAAGGGCGGCGATCTGGGCGCCCGCCCCATTGCGGACGTCGTCGCCGATATCGCCAAACTCGTGGCCGAAAAAGCCGCCACCGAGTAGCCGGGCATGTTCTACCTCCAGATCCTGCTGCTGGCGCTCGTGGCCGGTGGGCTGGTCTTTCTCGGGCTGATCATCGTCTCCGCCCGCCACTACTTGCGGACACGGCCCCGGCCGGCGCTCGGGCCCACGCCGCCCATCAGCGTCGTCAAGCCGCTCCACGGCATCGACGAGGGCCTCGAAGAAAACCTGGTCTCCTACTTCGAGCAGGATTACCCGCACTTCGAGATCATCCTCGGAGTAGACACCGCTGATGACCAGGCGCTGCCCATCGCCGAGCGCGTCCGGGCGCGCTATCCGCGGATCCCATGCCAGATCCTGGTCACCGGAAAACCATCCTACACCAACCCCAAGGTCTACTCGCTGGAGCAACTCACCAACGCCGTGCAGCATGACTTGGTGGTGATGAGCGACTCCGACATCCGCGTCACCCCGGACCATCTCCGCGTCATCGCCGCCGAGTTTCAGGACCCCCAGCTCGGCCTCGTCACCTGCCCCTACCGCGCCGTCGCCGGCGATAGTTTCTGGTCGCGCCTGGAGGCCATCGGCATGAACACCGAGTTCATCGCCGGCATCCTCGTCGCCCGCCGTCTGGAAGGGATGAACTTCTCGGTCGGCCCCACCATCGCTTGCCGGCGCCGGATCTTCTCCGGCATCGGGGGCTTCCCGCGCGTCAAGGACTCCTACATTGACGACTTCCTCATCGGCCGCTACGCCCACGAAGCGGGCTGGAAAGTGGAGCTGTCCTCTTACGTCATTGAGCACCGCATCGGGACACAATCGTTCAAGACCAACTGCAAACATCGGGTTACCTGGCTGCGAGGCACGCGCTGTTCCCGCCCCTCGGGCTACTACGGCCAAGTCTTCACCTACCCCGTGCCTTGGGCGCTGGTCCTCACCCTCGTCAATCCCGCCTGGTGGCCGCTGCTGGCCGCCACACTGGCCATCCGCGCCCTCGCCGCCCACGCCACCGGCCAATGGGTTCTCCATGATCCGCTCACTCGCCGCCGCTGGTTCCTGGTGCCCGTGCAGGATCTGTGGAGCTGGTTCTTCTACTGGCTGGCCTATTCCGGCCGGACCATGACATGGCGGGGCCGCAAGTACACCATCCAGCCGGGCGGCAATCTCAAACCAGCCGCCTGACCTTGTGTCTTTGGATGGTGTAGCGTTCGATGTCCAGTCTATCGCCGGCCGCCATTGATCCGTCTGCTCGAAGCGCCTGTGGGCATCCGCTTGGCCGCCGCCGCCATGCTCACCCTCTTCCTCGCTCCGCTGGACGCCAGCATCCACGCCACTGTCAGTCTCGGCATCCCCTACATCTTCCCGGCACTGTACCTCGCCCCTGCCCTGAATCGGCCGTAGATCGCCGGGATGGCGCTGCTCTTCACGTTTCTGCGTGAGCAGCTCGCCCCGTTCACATGGGATGCGCCATCGGCCATCTGCGTGAGCGACGACAGGGCTTCCTTCCTCGGCGCGGGGCTGTTCTCCCGCGAACTGGCCCGCGGCCGGCGCCTCGCCCTCGCCGATTTCAGCCAGTGGCAGGAACAGATCGATCTGCGCCGAGACGCGGAACTGCAACTCCGTTCTCTCGTTGATTGGAGCCCCGGCGCCCTCATCAACGCCGACGCAGGCCAGTACCTGCCCGTCATGACCGCCCTCCTCCAGGCAGCCTCCGATGATGCCCGCACTCGCATGGTCCGCCTTCAGGTTCTTCCACAACCCGGCTCCGTCATCCTGCGCTTCTCCGATACGGGGCCCGGTGTCGTCAACCCCGAGCGGCTCTTTCACCCCGTTCCGCAGGGTGCGGATGCTGCCGGCCTGGGCCTCTTCTTTTCTGGCGCGATCATCCGATCCAGTCATGGAGAATTCCATCATGAGCCCACCGTGACCGGTCGTACGCTGTGGCTCCGTCTCAAACCGTTCGCTATGCCCGGCTCCGCCGCTAGCTGGAATTCGCTGGAGCGCCCTGCGGGACTCGCGAACTTCTAGTGGATGACCACGCCCTGTTCCGCGAGTCCCTGGCCCGGCTGCTGGCGGTCAGTACCGATGTTCGGATCACCGCCCACTGCGGCGCGGCGGAAGAGACGATCCATCTCATCAAGACCCAGGAGTTTGACCTTGTTCTCCTCGGCTATGAACTGGGAGAACGGCGAGGCAACGAGGTTGTCGCGGCCGCTCGCCAGTGCAGCTTCGCAGGTAAGATTCTCATCCTGACGGTCGGTCTGACCCTGGCAGAAGTTCGGGCCATGATGGGATGCGGCGTGAGCGGCGTCTTTCTGAAGAACAACTCTCCGGACCTCCTGATTCAGGCTGTTCACGCCGTCATGGGTGGCGAACTCTGGATGGATCCCAGACACTCCGCCTACGCTGAGGAGCCCGCCACGGCCGACGCCGCTTCACGGAACGGGACCGCCAGGTACTGGCGTCTTCGAGGGCCTGTCGAACATGAAAATTGGCGAGCGGCTCCGCGTCTCAGAAACCGCGGTCAAGTCGTCGCTCCAGCAACTCTTCGCCAAGACCGGCGTCCGCACCCGCTCGCAACTGGTCCGCGTGGCCCTGGAACACTATCGCCGGGAACTTCTGTAGCCTTCAGCGGCCTATCGACGCCTCCACCACGCTCAACTGGCCGGCCGAAGACTGATCGACGAAATAGCAGCGAATCCGCCCGCCCTCCAGCACAGCCAGTCCGGTTTCGGTGGCCATCACCAGGCGGTCACCGATCCTGGCGATGCCGCCAACGATGTCGCGTAGCTTGAGCGTCTCCGTCTTCTCCGTGCTACGGTCGAACCGCAGAAGCCCGCCCCCGGTGCTGCCCCACTCTCCGTTGTAGGCAACGCCAATCCACACGGCGTCCCGCTCCACCAGAATCGAGGTGGCGGACCAGTTCACAACCTCCGCGGGCACATAGACCTTGTATCTGCGTTCGCCCAGGTCGAAGTAGCCGAACCCGCCCACGCCGGTAATTCCCTCGCCGTCACAAAACGTCTTGGCGAACCAGAGCGTCCCGTCCGCCATCTGCCAGGGCCCGATCGCCTCCAGCATCCGGGTGTGCTCGCGGACGTAGCCGTCCTTCACGCGCCCGGGCCGCGCCGCGGCAAATTCATCATAGGTGGCCTGTGGCAGCAAATAGCGTTGCCGGGCCGGTCCGGACCCTTCCTCCACGACCGGACCTTGCTGCGGTTCAATCACAAGAGCGAATCGGCTCCCGGATGCAAACGGAACCACGCGCCGCTCCGGCTCGCCAGCCGTCTGCAAGCCCGGCCGCACCCGGAAAGAGTCCCCCCTCTCCGGTTCGAACTCCACGGTCACCTGGCGCGGAGAGAGTGTGCCGGAGACAAACACAGCCTTCTGGCCGGATACGGAGACCCGGTCCAGCGGAATCCGGTAGTACTGGAACTGCCCCACCAAGGCCTTCGCCCGCGCATCGTAGAGAAACTTCCAATTGGGCCCCATCCAGCCCTTCTCGGGCGCGCAGGAAATCACCACCTGGCTGGCTGTCGTCCGCTCCACCCGGGCGTAGCAATCGCCGCTGCGCCCTCCCGGGACCACGGCCAACTGATAGACCAAGCCCGGCTGGCCCCGCTTCTGCAGAAACAGTCCGAGCCTTGCGCTCTCGTCCTACCAGCCGCCCTCTTGCCCCTCGGGCCAGGCGGCTCGCTCTGTGCCCAGAGCCACAACCAGGTCCAATGCCGCTTCCGCCGGAGCCCTCGTCAGTACCTGAACATGAGACGCTTTCGGCGCCGCCCGCCGCATCAGAGCCGCGACGGCCCCATCCGCCTCGTCCGCAGCCAACGACACGCAGGCAAACGGCAAGACCAGCAGCCAAGCGAACCGCATGGCTCCATCCTACGCCGTTCTACTCTCCGGAATCCCCCTCGCCCGGAGCCAGAAACAGATTCGCCTCCAGCCCGTGCTGCCGCGTATACAGATCGAAGTACCGCCCGCGCGCCGCGTACAACTCCGCGTGCGTGCCCCGTTCCACCAGCACCCCATCCTCCATCACCAGTATCTGGTCCGCCCGGCGGATCGTAGACAACCGGTGCGCAATCACGAACGTCGTCCGGCCTTTCATCAGATACTGCAAACCGGCTTGAATCAGCGCCTCTGTCTCGCTATCCAGGCTCGACGTCGCCTCGTCGAGAATCAGAATCCGAGGGTCCGCCAGGATCGCCCGCGCAATGGAGACCCGCTGCTTCTGACCGCCGCTCAGCTTCACGCCGCGCTCGCCCACCACAGTGTCGTAGCCTTCCGGAAACCGCTCGGCAAACTCATCCACGCGCGCGATCCGGCACGCCTCCAGAATCTCCGCTTCCGTCGCGAAGGGACGCGCGAACGCCACGTTCTCCCGGATGGTCCCGTCAAACAGAAACGTCTCCTGCAAGACCACGCCCAACTGCGTGCGGTAGCTCTCCAGTTGCACCGTCGACAGATCCACGCCATCCACCAGCACCCGCCCGCTGTCGGGCTTGTGAAACGCGGAAACCAGGCCGATTGTCGTGGATTTGCCCGATCCCGACGAACCCACCAGGGCCGTCACCGTGCCCGCCGGCGCTTCATAGCTCACGCCGTGCAGCACCTCTTTGCCCTTCTCATAGGAGAACCGCACGTCCTCAAACCGCACGTCCCCCCGCACCGCGCCCATCCGCGAAACCCGCAGCGGGTCGTCGTCCTCGGACTGCTCGTTCAATATCTCCCTCGTCCGCTCCAACCCGGCCACCGCCTCGGTCAACTGAGTCCCGATCCCGACAATCTGGAACACCGGCGCCACCAGGAATGCCAAAAAGGCGGTGAACGTGACAAATCCGCCCAACGTCAGCGAGCCGTTCAGAATCTGCCGCCCGCCCACAAACATCACCAGCGCGCCCACCATCCCCAGCAGCACCGTGGCCGAGAGGCTCAAGAGCGACACGCCGCTGAGCGACTTCAGGATGTTATCCAGAATCCGCCCCGCGCCCGCCTGGAAGACTTTCTCCTCCCGCTCCTCCGCTTGTTAGCCCTTAATCACCCGAATCCCGCCCAGAGACTCCGTCAGCCGTCCCGTCACCTCGGCCGTAATCTTGCCCCGCTCGCGCAAGATCGGGCGCAGCGTCTTGAACGCATACTGCAGTACCACCGAATACGCCAGCACCACGGCCAGAGCCAGGCCGGTCAGCAGCGGGCTGATCCGCACCAGCACCACAAAGCTGAACAGGGCCGTCAGCAGCCCGCCGGCAAACTCCACCAGCCCCGTGCCCACCAGGTTCCGCACGCCCTCGACGTCGTTCATGATTCGAGAAACCAGTTGCCCGCTCTTGTTGGAATCAAAGTAGGTGACCGGCAGCCGCCCCACGTGGGCCTGCACCTTGCAGCGCAACTCCGCAATCAGCTTCTGGGCCGACTTCGACAACAGCTGGGTCAGCCAGTACGAAGTAATACCCTGGAGAATGGTGGCGCTCACCACCGCCAGGATCAGCGGATTCAGCATCTCCGTCCGCTGCTTGCCCAGAATGTCGTCCACCAGGAACTTGGTGGACGCTGGCAGCACCATGCCCGCACCACGGCTGATCAGGATTAGGAACAGCCCCAGCATCAGTTGATTGCGGCGCGGCCGGATCAACTCCTTCACATCGGGCCACACGGTCTTCCAGTTGGCCGGTTTCTTGCTCTCTACATCCGCGCGGGCGCGGGTCGGCGTTCGTTCTGCGTGGCGGGTTACCATGGATAAATGCGAGTTCTTTCTCTCTTGATGATCGGCGGCGCCCTTTGGGCTCAGGCGCCTGCTGCCGCGCCCGCCAAGCCGAAGCCCGCGGCCGTCGCCAAACCGGCCGCTCCTGCCGCTGTTGCCAAACCAGCCGCCTCCGCAGCGGACCCCGTCATCTTCACCTCCGGCGCCTCGAAGATGACGAAGTCCGAGTTCGACAACATCATGAAAAACCTGCCCGACAACCTGAAGACCCAAATTGGGGGCGACACGCAGGAGGCCCGCCGCCGCCTCGCCGAACAGCTCGGTGAAGTGATGCTCTACTCTGGCGAAGCCCGCAAACTCAAGCTCGATCAGAAGCCCCAGGCCAAGGTGCAGTTCTTCCTCCAGCAGGAATCCACGCTCGCCGGCCTCCTCTTCCAGCACCTCAATGAGATCAACAAGCCGGCCGAGGCCGTCACCAAGGCGTGGTATGAGACCCACAAGGGCGAATACGAGCAGGCCAAGGCCCGCCACATCCTCATCCGCTTCAAGGACTCCCGAGTCCCGCTCAAGCCGGATCAGAAGGACCTGACTGAAGAGGAAGCCATCGCCAAAGCAATTGCCATCCGCGCGCGCATCGTCAAAGGCGAGGATTTCGCCGTCGTCGCCAAGGCTGAATCCGACGATACCGGCTCCGGCGCACAGGGCGGGGACCTGGGCTCGTTTGGCCGCGGCCGCATGGTTCCGGTTTTTGAGGAGACCGCCTTCACCCAGGCCATCGGAGCCATCAGCGAACCCGTCAAGAGCCCCTTCGGCTACCACCTGATCCAGGTGCAGGAGCGCACCTCCAAGCCATTTGAAGAAGTTCGCCCCGAGATCGAGAAGCGCCTCCAGGGCGAGAATGCCCAGAAGGCGATGGAATTGGTGAAGAGCTCGTCCAAGCCTGTGCTCGATGAAGTGTACTTCGGCAAGCCGGCCGCGCCTAAGCCCCCGGCCCCTCCGCCCGTCGCGCCGGCAAAGTAAGCCGCGCAGGTTTCAGTCTGAATCGGGCCCGCCCCGCTTCCGCACTCTGTAGTTTTTTCGGCCTCCGCCGATAGATGTCTATGGCGAGTCCGAGCCAGACCGAGCGCCGCGTCCGGCGCCGCAATAACCAGACGAGGCCTCCGGCTGTCCACCTGAACGGCATCAATCCGGAGAGCCAGTTCCAGCGGCTGGCGGGTGCGATTCTCGACATTAGCGAGACCGGCATCAAAGTCCAGGTCGCTGTTCCGCTGGTTCGCGGCGCGGTCTACTTTCTGGAAACCAGCGCCGCTCTGGCAGCCCGGCAGGTCTCGGTCACCTGGTGCCGGCCGAGCCCCGGCGGGTGCTACCACGCCGGTCTGGCCTTTGACCATACGGCGGCGCCCCGGTCCGGGCAGAGTTGCGCGGCTGGGGAGGAGGATCTCTACGAGCTTCTCGAAGTGAACCCGAAGGCCACGCCGGAGACCATCCATCGCGTCTACCGCATCCTCGCCCAGCGATATCACCCTGACAACCGCGATACCGGTGACGAAGAGCTGTTCAAGCGCCTGACGCGCGCCTACCAGACTCTCTACGATCTTGAACTTCGCGCCGCCTATGATCTCAGTCGCGAGCAGACCCAGCGCTCCCGGGTACGGATCTTCGAGTCCCTGGTGTCAACGCGAGGGATGGAATCGGAACTTCGCAAGCGCGCCGGCGTACTCAGAGTCCTCTACGCACGCCGCGTCCAGGAGCCCCCCAACCCCGCTCTGGGAATTTTCGATTTGGAGGAACTGCTCGGCGTCCCCCGGGACCACCTCGAATTCACCCTCTGGTACCTGAAGGAGCGTGCCTACATCACGCGGTCCGATAACAACCGCTTTCAGATCACCATCGGCGGCGTCGACTACGCCGAGTCCATTCAAGCCCAAACGCCCAGCTCAGACCGCCTGCTCATCGCCGGCTGAAACCACCCGCCCGCCTCGCAGAGCCAGCACCCGCCCGGCGCGCGCGGCAAACCGCGGGTTGTGCGTGACATAGATCGTCGCCAGGGAGTGCCGTTCATGCATGGATTCAATTAGATCCATGATGACGGACCCGGTGCGTTCATCCAGATTCCCGGTTGGTTCGTCGGCCAGCAGAATCCGCGGCTGGCCCACCAGCGCCCGAGCCAGCACCACCCTTTGCTGCTCCCCGCCTGAGAGTTCGCCGGCCAAATGATGGCCCCGCCCGCTCAACTCCACCTCGCCCAGCCGCGCCCGTGCCGTCTCCGCCGCCAAGCCCCGCGCTACCCCACGGATCAACAGCGGCATCATGACGTTTTCCAGCGCCGTGAACTCCGGCAGCAGCGTGTTCATCTGCCAGACAAAGCCGATCTCCTTATTCCGCAATGCCGCTGCCGCCCGCTCGTCCAACCCCGCCGCCGAAACACCCCCTATCACCACGTCCCCCGCCGTGGGAGCGTCCAGCAGCCCCAGCAAATGCAGCAAAGTCGATTTTCCAGTGCCACTTTCCCCGGTGAGCGCCACCCGCTCGCCGGCGTCAACCGTAAACGAAACGTCCTCCAATACGCTCAACTCCGCGCTTCCGCTGCGGTACCGTTTCGTCAGTCCCCTGGCCTCAATCGTCACCCCTCCAGCTTAGCCCTCACGCAGCCGGGAGGAGCGCCCGCGGCGCATTCACTTCTGAATCTGGCCCGCCGGGCCCACCGATAAGCTGGACTTCTTGCTCCCCTCCTTCAATGCCAGTTCATACAGCACTACCGGCCCGCGAGTCAGCTTCTCCGCGGTCGTGATCGTCGCTTTCGGATGCTGTGCCTTTACCGCGTCCGCCACCGCCTTCGGCAACGCGCTGACCTCCAGGCTCTCCTCACATTCCAGAATCGTGCCATCCGGCTTCACCAGGAAGTCCCGCGACACCGCGCCGTCCTTGGTCTCCACCTCATACACGGTCTGCCCCTTGTCTTTCTCCTTCTTCACGGCGGTGATCTTCGAATTCGGGAACGCTTTCTGCACAGCGTCCTTGACGGGCGCCGGGCCCTGCTGGGCCAAGAGCGGGATGGCCAGAAGAATCGCGAAAAACTGCCTCATGACCAACGCATACCACATCTCTCGAACTAAGTCGCCGTCGTCGTACTGCGCATATAATTGACACAGGAGTCCCACTTTCCGTCATGCGACGATTTCTACTGCTGGCTGCCGCGCTCCTTCCGCTCGCCGCCCAGTCCATTGACCAGCCCATCTCGCTGTACAACGCGGACCCGTTGGGCGAGTTCCGCCTCACCCAGGGCGGCATCGGCCGCGGCCGCATGGATCGTATCCCCGCCGGCGGCCAGGCGTTCTCGGAAGCGCTCAGTCTCACCACCACCGTCATCCCCGCCAAGACCTGGGATCTCCGCATTCGCGCCCTGGGCAACTCCCCCGTCAAGAAGGACGACACCATCCTGGCCACCTTCTGGGCCCACTGCGTGGAACCTGCCGGCGGCGAATGCGCTCTCCTTCTCAATGTCGAACAGGCTGTGTCTCCCTACGCCAAATCCGCCTCCACGCCGTTCATCATGGGCGCGGATTGGAAGCAGTTCCGCTTCCTCTTCCGCATGGCCGATAACTATGGCCCCGGCGGCTACTACGTCGATTTCTGGATGAGCCAGCTCGTCCAGGTGGCCGAAATCGGCGGCATGACTTTCACCAATTACGGCCAGGGCGTCAGAGCCGCGGACCTCGGCATCGACTCGCTCTATGACGGCGCCGCCCCCGATGCCCTGTGGCGCACCGCCGCCTAGGAGCGCATCAACCAGATCCGCAAGGGCGATCTCACCGTCGCCGTCACAGACCCCGACGGCAACCCCATCGCCGCCGCCGAAGTCCGCGCCAAAATGAAGCGCCACTCCTTCGGCTGGGGCACCGCTGTCGACGGCGCAAAGCTCCTCGGCACCACCGCCGACAATGAGAAATATCGCCAGTTCATCCTCGACAACTTCAACTGCGTCGTCCTTGAAAACGACCTGAAGTGGCCGCAGTGGGAGCAGAATCGCACCCGCGCCCTCCGCGCCGTCCAGTGGTTGCACGACAACGGCATCCACAAGATCCGCGGCCACAACCTCGTCTGGCCCGGCTGGCAGTACCTTCCCGCCAAGGTCAAAGCTCTGGAAAACGATCCCGAAGCCCTTCGCAAACTGATCCTGGACCATATCCAGGACGAGGTCACCGCCAATCGCGGCACCCTCATGGATTGGGACGTCCTCAACGAGGCCTACACCAACAAGGATCTCCAGCGCATCCTCGGCGACGACGAAATGGTCCGCTGGTTCCAGGTCGCCCGCGACTACGATCCCGACGTCAAGCTCTTCATCAACGACTACAACATCATCGCCGCCAACGGTGCCAATATTGCCCATCGCAACGGCTACTTCGACATCATCACGTTCCTGCTCGACAAGGGCGCCCCTATCGACGGCCTCGGCATGCAGGGCCATTTCGGTTCACCCACCGCGCCGGAAACGATGCTCCGCATCATCGACCGTTTCGCCACATTCAACAAACAGATCGAAATCACCGAGTTCGACTTCAATACCAGTGACGAAGAGCTCCAGGCCCAGTTCACGCGTGACCTGCTCATCACCGCCTACTCCCACCCCGCCCTCACCAATTTCCTCATGTGGGGCTTCTGGGAAGGTTCCCACTGGCTCCCGCGCGGCGCCATGGTCCGCAAGGATTGGACCACTAAGCCCAACTACGACGTTTGGCGCGAGATGGTCTACACCAAGTGGTGGACCAACGAACTGGGCGCCACCGGCGAGGATGGTCTCTACGCCATCCGCGGCTTCCTGGGTGACTACGATATCGAGGTCACGGTGGGCGAGAAGAAACTCACCCTCCAGGCGACGCTCGCCAAAGACGGCACCGTCGTCAAGGCCGTCATCGAATAGGCCGGGCGAGCGCTACTTCGCCTCGTCCACCATCGCCATCAGCTTCTCTACCGTGTTCCAGTTCCGGACCGTGCCCGGTGTCTTCAGCAAGCGCTCAATCGCCGCCAGCGGCAGCTTGCTGGCGCCCATCCCCTGGGGAAAGTGAATGTACATTTCGCGGCCGTCGATCCGCAACTCTTCCGGCGCTACGTCCATCGCCCGCACTTGCTCACGCGCTGCCTCGCCCGGGTCGGATGCCAGAAACGAGACCCCCAGCCGGTCCGGCGCCACATCGGCCCGGTTCGCGAAGGGATTCCTCTCGATTACCGTGCGCAGCTCGGCCGCCGTCCGCGCCACCACCAGGGGCCGGAAACCGCTGGACGTTTCGATGGCGTCCTCCAGTTGCCGGGCCACCGAATTCGGATCCCGTCCGCTCGCCCGGCAGACAATATTGCCACTCTGGATGTGGGTCCGCACGTTCGTCAGCCACAGCGATTCGCAGAGCGCCCGCAGCGCCTCCATCTTGATCTTGCGGTGGCCGCCGACATTGATCCCCCGCAGCAGAAAGATCACCATTTCCCGTACCTCAGGACCTTAACGGTCTCCCATGTCACCAGCCCGCTGCTTCCGCTGCCCGTGAACATCTCATCCAGCAGCGGCACAAACCCGTCCACCTTCTCGCGCGAATCCACAATCTCCACGATAAACGGCAGATCCTCGCTCAAACGCTCCAGCTTCGCCGTATGCAAGCGGCTCGACCGTCCAAAGCCCATCGGGCCCCGCAGCACCGTCGCCCCGGCCAGCCCAACCTCGCGCGCTTTCAACACAATCGCCTCGTACAGCGGCTTGCCGCCGAAGCGATCGTTTTCTCCCAGAAAGATCCGAAGCAAAACCGCGTCTTCCGGCAGCTTCATAGCGTCACCTCTGATTCCATCCGCTCGCCAGTTGATGGCCCAGCCAGACACCCGCCAGACACAGCCCCACCGACAACGACACGTTCCATGCGGCCGAGCCCCATTGCCGGTCCTGCATCAGCCGCAGCGTCTCCAGGCTGAATGTCGAAAACGTGGTGAACCCCCCGCAGATCCCGGTCATCACCAGGAGCCGCGTGTTCGGAGAAACCAGCCACCGCCCCTCC
>JBBQLF010000009.1:0-20778 GCA_038327695.1 Bryobacterales bacterium | reverse complement strand
GCCGCATGGTGCAGGTGGCCGCCGAAACCAAGCGCGTAACGCAGGTGGGCATCCACCGCCGTAGCGTGCAATCGCTGCGCGATGCCGCCGAGTTTGTACGCTCGGGTGGCATCGGCCACGTCACGGTGGCCAAGGGCTACCACGTCCAGAACGAGTGGCCCAACGGCATCGGCAATGTGGCCAACTCGGCTCCGCCCAGCGATGCCGAGTGGGACGCCTGGCTGGGGCCGGCGCCCAAGATGCCGTACAACCGCAATCGCACCTACTACAATTTCCGCTGGTTCTACGATTACTCCGGCGGCCAGATCACGAACTTCGGCGTCCACTACATGGACTTCATCCGCATGGCTCTAGGCAAGGACGCGCCGCGTTCCGTCACCGCCATGGGTGGCCGTTATGTGGTCAAGGACAATCGCGAAATCCCAGACACGTGCGAGGTGCTGTGGGACTACGGCGACACCATGGTTGTCTTTTCGCAGTACAACGCTAATTCCGCGCCCGGCAACGCCAAGAACACGGAGCTGGAGATTCGCGGCACCAAGGGCACCATGTACCTGCAGAGCGGCAAGTGGGAGGTGGTGCCGGAGAAGACCACTGAGGTGCTTTTCGGCTACCGCTCGCCCATTGACCGCAACACCGAGAAATCCTACGGCCCGTCGCGCAAGCCCGCCATGGAGGCCAAGTCCAACGGCAACGGGTTCGCCGAAACCTACCCGCACACGCGCAACTTCCTGGACTGTGTGAAGTCCCGCCAGAAGTGCAACTGCGACATTTTGGACGGCCACCTCTCCACATCGGCGTGCATCATGGGCCACATCGCTCTGCGCACCAAGAGCTTCCTGGAGTGGGACGCCAAGACCGAGAAGTTCACCAACAACGCCGGCGCCAACAAGTACCTGAGCTATCAGTACCGCGCGCCTTACAAGCTGGGGTAAGCATCCATGACAAGACGTGATTTCGCAATTACCGCCGCGGCGTTGCCACTGGCCGCCGCCGCGGGTTTGCCACTGGCCGCCGCCGCGGGTTTGCCGCTGGCTGCCGCCGCGGGTTTGCCGCTGGCTGCCGCCGCGGGTTTGCCGCTGGCCGCCGCCGCGGGTTTGCCGCTGGCCGCCGCCGCGGGTTGGCCGCTGGCCGCCGCCGCGCCGCACAACAACCGCCCGTCCCTCTGCATCTTCTCCAAGCATATGGGCCAGTTCCAGTGGGATGAGATGGCCGCCAAGGCGAAGGAGATCGGCTTTGACGGCATCGATCTCACCGTCCGCCCCAAGGGCCACGTCCTGCCCGAACGCGTCACGGAGGACCTGCCAAGGGCCGTGGAGGCCATTCGCAAGCATGGCCTGAGCGTCCCGATGGTCACCACCGATCTGAAGGACGCCGCGGACCCGGCCGCCAAGCCGACGTTTGAGGCCATGCAGAAGCTGGGCATTCCGCTGTTCAAGATCGGCTACTGGCAGTACAAGAAAGAACCCAATGTTCTGGCTACCATCGCCGAGTGCAAGCGTAAGTTCCAGGGCATCACTGCGCTGGCCAGCCAGTACGGATTGACCGCCGGTCTGCACAACCACTCGGGTAACGATGTCGGCTGCTCCGTGTGGGACTACCGCGAGATCCTGGCCGGCGCCGATCCGAAGCGCGCGGGCTACTACTTCGATCCCGGGCATTCGGTGATCGAAGGCGGCTTGTTCGGCTGGCGCGTCTCGCTCGATATCGTCCTGCCCCAAATGAAGATGGTGGCGATCAAGGACTTCTATTGGGAGAAGGCCGCCGGCAAGTGGAAAAACCGGTGGTGCCCGTTGGGCGAAGGCATGGTTCCGTGGACGGAGTTCTTCGCCGTCTTCGCCAAGGCTGGCTACGCCGGGCCGCTCTCGCTCCATCTGGAATACCCGGGCGGTGACGACCTGCCCTCTCTCCGGAAAGACCTCGATTTCATGCGGAAACAGGTCAACGCCGCCTACCAGGGCCCCAAGGGCTGATAAGATACGGATTCCCCATGAAACTCCAGTCCTACACCATCACTCAGGGCAGAGACCGCGCCCCGGCGCGCGCTCAGTTGAAAGGTATCGGCTTCACCGATGAGGATCTGCGCAAGCCGATCATCGGCATTGCCAATACCTGGATCGGCACCATGCCCTGCAACTTTCTGCTGCGCGATCTCGCCGTGGATGTGGCGCGCGGCATTCGCGAGGCCGGCGGCACGCCGATGGAATTCAACACCATCGCCATCTCTGACGGCATCACCATGGGCACGCAGGGTATGAAGACCTCGCTGATTTCGCGCGAGGTGGTGGCGGACTCCATTGAGCTGGTCACGCGCGGCCACATGTTCGATGGCCTGGTGTGCCTGGTGGCCTGCGACAAGACGATCCCGGGCGCCGCCCTGGCGCTGCTGCGCCTCAACATTCCGGGCGTCGTCCTCTATGGCGGGTCCATTCTACCCGGCAAGTACAAGGGAGTGGACATCACCATTCAAGAGGTGTTTGAGGCTGTGGGCGCGTGCGCCGCCGGCAAGATTACGGATCAGGAACTGCTGGACATCGAGAACGTGGCGTCCCCGGGCGCCGGCGCGTGCGGCGGGCAGTTCACGGCCAACACTATGGCGACCGTCATGGAGTTGATCGGCCTCTCGCCGATGAATACGGCCATGGTCCCGCAGGTGGACGAGCGGAAGCACGATGTGGCCGCCTATTGCGGGCGCGTGATTATGGACGCCGTCGCCAATGATCGCCGGCCCCGCAGTATCTGCACCCGCGCCGCGTTTGAGAACGCCATCGCCAGCGTGGCCGCCACGGGCGGCTCCACCAACGCCGTTTTGCATCTGCTCGCCATGGCGCGCGAAGCCGGTGTGGAACTCAACATCGATGACTTCCAGACAGTGAGTGAACGCACGCCGCTGCTGCTCAGTCTCAAGCCGGCCGGCCAGTATGTTGCCGTTGATGTGGACAAAGCGGGCGGCATCGCCGTCATCGCCAAGCGGCTTGTGGACGGCGGTTACGCCGATGGCAGCGCGCTCACCTGCACCGGCAAGACGCTGGCGGAAGAGGCCGCCCTGGCCGTTGAGACTCCCGGCCAACTCGTCGTGCGGCCGCTCTCGGATCCCATCAAGAAGACCGGCGGCCTGGTGATTCTGAAGGGTTCGCTCGCCCCCGAAGGCAGCGTTATCAAGGTCACCGGCATAGACCGCAAAATTCACCACGGCCCGGCTCGCGTCTTCAACTGTGAAGAAGACGCCATGGCCGCCGTCACCAGCGGGACCATTCTGCCGGGCGACGTTTTGGTCATCCGGTACGAAGGCCCCAAAGGCGGACCGGGCATGCGCGAGATGCTCGGAGTTACGTCTGCCATCATGGGCGCCGGTCTGGGCGACTCGGTTGCGTTGCTCACCGATGGCCGGTTTAGCGGGGCCACGCGCGGCTTCATGGTCGGCCATGTGGCGCCGGAGGCCACCATGGGCGGACCCATCGCATTTGTGGCCGAGGGCGACCCGATCACGATCGACATCGAGCATCGCAATATTTCTCTCGACGTGGACCCTGCCGTTATCGCTGAACGCAAGGCCCAGTGGACCGCGCCGCCGCCGCCGTTCCGGGTGGGCGTGATGGCGAAGTACATCAAGCTGGTCGGCTCGGCCGCTGAGGGTGCCATCACATCCAACGTGTTCTGACGTTCGGAGGAACGGGGCCCGGCGCCGGGTCAATCCGGGGCGCTCGGCTTCACGGGCGAAGTGTTGGAAATGCGACGAAGGACGTCGAACGAGGGCCCGGCAGCAATAGCCGGGCCCTTTCTCTGTTCAAGGGCTTCCAGCTGAAGTCCGGGAGCCGGGTGTGCAATTCCGGTGCGAGTTCTACAACGCCTTCCACCACGGGCAGTTGTCAGCCATTGACACCACGGCTCGGTTTGACCCCGCTGGAAATCATGTAAACTCACGGCTTGGGCCAGTCACAAGAGCGCGGGCCGCGCGCGTGATCCAGTTTGCTCTGACCGTCTGCTTCCAGCTTATGAAACGCCGAACATTCCTCGAACTCGCATCCGTCGCGCCGGTTGCCGCCGCCGCCGCGCCCCGCCGCACAACGATCTCTATTCAGGGAGACCAGTTCTTCATCAACGGCAAGCCGACTTATGCCGGCCGCACCTTTAGCGGCATGAAGATCGAAGGCCTGCTGATGAACTCGCGTGTGGTGCAAGGCATCTTCGATGATCTGAACCCAGAAACGCGCCGCAAGTGGGCGTATCCGGATACGGGCAAGTGGGATCCGGACCGCAACACCCGGGAGTTCCTCGCCGCGATGCCGGAGTGGCGCAAGCATGGGTTGCTGGGCTTCACCATCAACCTGCAAGGCGGAAGCCCGGAGGGCTACTCCAAAAGCCAACCCTGGGAGAACACGGCCATTGATCCGGACGGCAACTTGCGGCCGGCATACATGGCACGGCTGGAACGCATCCTGAATCGCGCCGGCGAGTTGGGCATGGTTGCCATCGTGGGCTACTTCTACTTCGGCCAGGACCAGAGGGTGAAGGACGAACCAGCGGTGAAGCGCGCCGTGACTAACACGACCAACTGGTTGCTGGATCATGACTACCGGAACATCCTGGTCGAGATCAACAATGAGTGCGACGTAAAGGCCTATGACCACGAGATCCTGAAGCCGGCGCGGGTGCATGAGTTGATCGAGTTGGCGAAGGGATTGACGCGGAACGGACGCCGCCTGCTGGTGGGCACCAGCTATGGCGGCGGTACGCCGGCCAAATCGAATGTGGTCAAGTCTTCGGACTTCCTGCTGCTGCACGGCAACGGACCGGACAACCCGGATCGAATCCGGAGCATGATCAAGACTTCGCGAGCCGCTGAGGGTTACCGTCCGATGCCCGTGTTGATCAACGAGGACGACCACTTCCGGTTTTCTGAGGCCGACCACCACATGCTCGCCGCGCTCGGGCTGTATGTGTCCTGGGGCTACTTCGATCCCGGCAAGAGCGACTACGCCGACGGCTACCAGTGCCCCCCGGTAAACTGGGGCATCAATAGTGAGCGCAAGAAGCAGTTCTTCGCCAAGGTCAAGGAGGTGACCGGCGCGTGACCCGGCGCTTCCGGATTGCTTTGCTGCCCGGCGACGGAATTGGACCGGATGTCACGACCGAAGCAGTACGCGTGCTCCAGTCCGCGCAGGAGATCGTCCCAGACCTGCAACTGGAGTACGAAGAATTCTCCATCGGTGCGGGCGAGTATCTGAGGAGCGGCGCTCCGCTACCGGAGAGCGTGTTCGAGCGGCTGCCGGAGTTTGACGCCATACTGCTGGGCGCGATGGGGTTGCCGGGTATTCGCTGGCCGGATGGCGTGGAAATGACGCCGCAACTCGATCTACGCGAGCGTCTGGACCTCTACCAGGAACTGCGGCCTATCTACACGGGTTTTATGGCATCGACAGCATCTTCCTGCTGCTGGGGTTGATGGCGCTGGCGAGAATCCGGCCGGTGGAACAACTGCGTTACCAGGCACCGGACGAGTGGGGCAAACTACTGGGGCTGGATCGGGTGCCGGAAGTGCGCACCCTGCGCGCCAAGCTGAAATTCCTATGCAAGGACTTGGGGAAAGCGATCCGCTGGAACGCCGAGTTGGCCACGCAATGGGTGGCCCGGCAAAACGCGACGGAACTCTATTTCTACTGCGACGGCCCTGTGCGCGTGTATCACGGGGACCAGACCGCACTGCCGCGCCACTATGTGGCTCGCGAGCGGTTGTGTCTGCGGGCCACGCGGCGATTACTGGATCAACGCCATGGACGGCCAGCCGTTTCTGTACGTGAATAAGGAAGTGGATCCAGGACTGATTGCCACCCTCAAGCAGGATGTGATTCCGTGGCTGAAAGCCAGCGTGGCCAAGACGCCGGAGCAAGAGCGGCGACTGGCGGAGGACCTGCGCGCGCACTGGTTCACGGTGGTGTTCGACCGGGAAGGCTACGGCCCGGAATTGTTCGAGCAGATGCGGCGGAAGCAGATTGCCATTCTGACGTACCACAAGTTCCCCAAGGACGATTGGCGGAGTGAAGAGTTTGCCACGCACAGCGTGCAACTGGCCGGAGGCGAAACCGTGACCCTGAAACTGGCCGAGCGTGGCGCGCAATTGTCCAACAAGCTGTGGGTGCGCGAGATCCGCAAGCTCAACGACGGCGGGCATCAGACTTCCATCCTGACGACGAAGTTCAAGGCGCCGATGACCACGCTGGCGGTGTCGCTCTTCGCCAGATGGACTCAGGGAAACGTCTTCCGCTACATGCGGGAACACTTTGGTTTAGACCGACTTATTGAGTATGGAACCGAGCCGATTCCTGATGCGGTCTCCGTGGTAAACCCGCAGTGGCGCACACTCGATAGCCAGTTCCGATCCAAGACCGGCAAGCGTCATCGGCTGGCCGCTCAGTTCGGCGCCCTGGTCTTATCCGAGGACCTCACAGAAGCGGACCTGCATGGATTTCAGCAGCGCAAGGGGCAGATGCGAGAAGAGATCGAGATTCCGGATTTGGAGATCGCCAACCTCAAACAAGAGCGCCAGACGGCCGCGCATCACATTCCGGTGCAGTCCCTGCCGGAAGAAGACCGGTTCACTCGTCTGCGCACCGGGCGGAAGCACTTCATCGATACGATCAAGATGATCGCTTATCGCGCTGAATCCAGCATGGCCTCACTGCTTAGTGAGCATCTGGCGCGCGCTGACGACGCCCGCGCCTTGTTGCGCCAGATCTTCGGGACCGAGGCGGATCTGACACCTGACCCGGCCGCCAATACACTGACCGTCAGGCTCCACCATCTCACGCAAGCAGCCCACGATCAGGCCATCGAGCAATTGCCGGGCGACCTCAATGCCGCCGGGACAATCTTTCCCGGCACCGGCCTGGCGCTCGTCTTCAAACTTGGCTCAGCTTGATTTCATTCAGATCAGGAGGTCTGTGCCTGCTCCTCGACGAACTCTATGTGCGCGAGCCTCAACGCGGCAAAGGCCTGGGCCGCCGGGCGCTTGAGTTCGCGGAGGCCTTTGCGCGGCAGGCCACCTGTGGCGCACTGCGGCTGGAAGTGCACGACGTCAACGAGCGCGCCAAGGATCTGTACCGCCGGCAGGGCATACTGGACGACCGCCGCAGCGTCTTCACCAAACCGCTGTAGCGGCGGGGCTTTCAGGCTGTGAGGACCGGGCCGTGGTCGTCGCAGTGACCGTCGTGGGGATGGTGGAGGTGGCCATCGACCAGGTAATCCACGTGATCGCCGTGGGGGACGGCCTCGTGGCCACACGCGGGACCGTGGCGATGGCCGGGCTCATGAGAGCCGCAGGAGTGATCCGGCGTGCAGGCGGCGGGGTTGGCGGCGTTCACTGCCAGAGAATGCTCATCGACATGGTCGCCGTGCGGCGCGTGGAGATGCCCGTCGTGCAGATAGTCAATGTGATCGTCATGGACGATGGGCGTATGTCCGCAATCTTCGCCGTGCACGTGGGCGTGGTAGTCGTGGATCTTGTGGTGGCTCATGCTTCCACTTTCATCTTGGGGCGCGCCGGTTGGGGAGGTCAAGTGCCTACGCGTGGCGCAGGGTGGTGAGGGGATCGGCACGGGCGGCGCGGCGGGCCGGCAGGTAGCAGGCCAGCAGGGCGGCGGCGAAGGCGACGACGCGCAGATCGAGCGAGGCTTGGGCGAGACGGGGCAGTTCCTCCGGCAGAAGGGTCTTGAGAAGATCGATTCCGGCGGCGGCGGCCAAGCCCAGCAATCCGCCGCCGATGGCGACCAGGAGGCTTTCGGTGAGATAGAGGCGGACCAGGCCGGCGCGGCCGGCGCCCAGGGCGGACCGAATCGCGGCTTCGCGGGCCCGCTCAGAGGCGCGGGCCAGCAGGAGATTGGCGAGGTTGACGCAAGCCAGCAGGAGCACAATGGAAGCGGCGGCAAGCAGGACCAGCAGGGGCGTGCGTGCTTCGCCGGCCACTTCGTCCAGCACGGGACCGGCCTGGGCGGAGAGCTCGGAGTCGCTATCGGGAGACTGGGCCCGCAAGCGTGCGGCAACGGTGTTGATCTGCGCTTGGGCCTGCTGGAGCGGGACGCCGGGATGGAGCCGCGCCACCACGCCGAGGAATCCGGCCTTGCGGCTGGCCTGCTGGACTTCCAGGGGGCCGGGCGACCATATATCGACGTCGTCCGGGTAGGTCTGGCTGACCGGCAGGACGCCGATCACGGTGAATGATGCGCCGCTGAGGCGGAGGGTGCGGCCGAGGATCTGAGGATCGGCGGCGAAGAGGCGCTGCCAGGTGGCGTGCGAGAGCACGGCCACGGCCTCGTCTTCGCCGCGCTCCTCGCCCGGCGTGAAGGCACGGCCGATGGCCGGTGCCACGGCGAGCGTCTGGATGACGCCGCCGAAGGTGCGCAGCATGGAAAGCCGTCGCGGCTGGCCGCCGCCGGAATAGACCACGTTCTCGCCATACCAGGCAGCGGCGCTCTGGAACGCCGCTACCTGAGTGCGCCAGTGGTTGAGGCGGGAGGGATTACCGCCGGCGGGCCGCATTGCCTTGAACTCTCGAATGGCGACAAGCCGATCGGCATCGGGAACGGGCAGGGGTTTGAGCAGGACCGAATCCACGACGCTGAAGACGGCACTGTTGGCGCCGATGCTCAGGGCCAGGGAGGCGAGCGCGGTGGCCACGAATCCGGGCCGGCGGCGCAGACTGCGGGCGGCATGACGGGCATCGTGCCAGAGACCCTGGGCAGATGCGCCTCCGGGTTTCATGCCGGCCTTCCCGGGGCTCCGGAGATGGCCGGGCGCTGATCGTGGAGGTCGAACTGGTCACGACCGTCGCCCGGGATATCTTCGGCGCCAAAGGGACCGCGCGATGGCGGAGTCGTCCTCATAGGGAGAAGGAGTGTGGCCTGGGGGATTCCTGCCTGGCAATCCATTCCCGGATTTGGATGCCGGGGCAGAGCGGGCGGTGTAGTTTCTTCCGGCGTGGCATTCTATAAGCCATGAGCCGTGTGTTGATGGTGAGCTCGGAAGCAACTCCGTTTGCGAAGACGGGCGGGTTGGCGGACGTGGTGGGCGCGCTGCCTGCGGCGCTGCAGAAACTGGGACACGAGGTGGCGGTAGTGATGCCGCGCTACCAGAAGATCGACTGGGATTCGACGGAATCAGCCTACGACAACATGGTTGTCTATGCCGGATCAACGTCCTACCGCGTGGACATCCGCACGCGGCTCGAAAATGGCGTGCGGTTCTATTTCGTGGAGGCGCCCTATTTCTTTGACCGGCCGGGGCTCTACAACGCGGCGGGCGGGGATTATTGGGACAACCACAAGCGATTCGCCCTGTTGTCACTGGCGGCGCTGGGCGTGGCGCAGGTCCTGTTCCCCTGCGATGTGCTGCACTGCCATGACTGGCAGGCCGCGTTGACTCCGGTCTACTTAAAAGACCAGCAGCATTCCAACCCCCATTTCTTCGATGTCAAGACTCTGCTGACCATTCACAACCTCGGCTACCAGGGACGGTTTGGCAAGCCGGCCTTCTGGGACCTGGGGCTGAACGGAGGCTGGCTTTCGCCGGACAAGCTGGAATACCACGGCGACATGAATCTGCTGAAAGGTGGCATCAATACGGCGGACTGGATCACCACGGTGAGCCCTTCCTATGCCAGGGAGATCCAGACGGAGGAGGAGGGTTTCGGCTTGGACGGAGTGCTGCGCCAGCGGGCCGGCACCTTGACCGGGATTCTGAACGGCGTGGACTACAGCGAGTGGAACCCGGAGGTGGACCGCTACATACCGGCGCACTATTCGGCTAGTGACCTGGGCGGCAAGCGGGTGTGCAAGCGGGCGCTGCTGGAGGAGTTCGGACTGCCGGCCGGCAACCTGGAGCGGCCGTTGCTGGGCATCGTCTCCCGGTTTGCGGATCAGAAGGGCTTTGACCTGATTGCCGGCATGGCCAGCCTGTTCGCCGAGCAGGATGTGCAACTGGTGGTACTGGGCAGCGGGGACTGGCGCTACGAGAAGATCTTCCAGGACTGGCACCGCTGGCTGCCCCACAAGGTGGGCGTGCATCTCGGATACAACAACGGATTGGCACACCGCATCGAGGCCGGCGCTGACCTGTTCCTGATGCCCAGCCAATATGAGCCGTGCGGGTTGAACCAGATCTACAGCCTGAGGTACGGCACGGTGCCGGTGGTCCGCGCCACTGGCGGGCTGGATGATACTATTCAGGAGGACACCGGATTCAAATTCGGCCCCTACTCGGTGGGCGCGTTTTATGATGCCCTGCGGGCCGCTCTCGGCGCTTTTCAGAACAGGGAATCCTGGACGGAGCGCATGAGGCGGGCCATGGCGAGGGACTTTTCCTGGGACGCCTCGGCGAGGGAGTATTCCGCATTGTACGAACGGTTGACGGGACGCTGATGGGACATGGACGGGACATGGACGGGACATGGACGGGACGTGGACTGGACGTGGTTGAATCCCACTTGAGTCCCGCCGCATCCAAACGCCAAGAGAAGGACTTACAGACACATGGCCGGCAACAACACTTTGGAATTGACTGACGCAAACTTCGATCAGAACGTGATCAGCAGCGAACTCCCCGTTCTGGTGGACTTCTGGGCGGAGTGGTGCGGTCCCTGCAAGATGATCGGTCCGACTGTGGAGGCGTTTGCTGACGAGTACGCCGGCAAGCTGAAGGTGGGCAAGGTGAACGTGGATTTCAACAATGGAACGGCGGCGCGTTTCATGATTCGCGGCATCCCGACTTTGTTGCTCTTCAAGGGCGGCAAAGTGGTGGAGCAGCGTGTGGGCGCGGTTGGCAAAGCCGAACTTGTGAAGATGGTGGCGCCCCACATCGGCTGAATTCTCGTCGCCCTTAGACACTGACAAGAAGAACGGCGCGTCCGTTGGGACGCGCCGTTCTTGTCTCTATCGATCCGGTGGCGGTTAGAAGTAATACTTCAGACCGAACTGGATGTTGCGGGGAGCGGCCACCTGGGAGCCGACAACGCCGAAACTCGCCGGCGCGGCGACGCTGCGGCCGGGGGCGCCCCAACTCACGTGGTTCAGGCCGTTGAAGGCTTCCATGCGGAAGTCAAGGTACTGGCGCTCCGTGATGTTGAACTTCTTCCCGATGGAGTAGTCCATGTTGAAGAAGCTCGGCCCACGCTCGGTGCCGATGCCGCTGTTGCCGAAGAAACCGTCGGACGGCACGCCGTAGGCGCAACCGGTACTGTTGCCGGCCGTGCAGAACACAGCGGCCCGCACGGATGTGTTGTTCGGATCAATCGGCAATCCGAAGAAATTGTCGATATTCTTCAGCGAGTCGTTCTGGGTGAGAGTGCCATAGCGGTTGGCGCGGATATTGCCGCGAGCCGCCTGGCCTGTGCGGTCAGCACCGTTTAGAACCGTGATCGGGAAACCATCTCGCGCGGTCACGAAGTAGTTGATGTTCCAGCCACCGAGGAGCAGATCGGCCGCCTTGTGCATATTGCCGCCGAATTTTCTGCCCTTGCCGATGGGCAAGTCATAAAGTCCGCCGATGGTGAAGTTGTTCTTGATATCGAAGAACGCCGGTCCACGGTTGCCGCGGCGGTCATAGGCGTTCTGCCAGTAGGCGCCCTCACCCGCGGTGAAGCCGCCACCGTAGTAGCCCAGGTTGTCGGTCAGAGTCTTGCCGTAGGTGTAGGCGGCCATGAACTCCAGGCCCGCGGAGAACCGGCGCCTGCCGGACATCTGGAGAGCGTTGTAATTCATAGTAGCCGACGCTTCCGTGAGCGCGATGTTACCCAGATTGGGCAATGCGTTGATCAACGGGCGGCGCAGGTTGATGTTGGTCCATGTGGAGAAGGCACCGGTTCCGGGCAGCGCCTGGTTGCCTTCATGCGGGGCCACCAGATGGGTCCCTTTCTGCCCCACGTAGCTGGTGGAGAGAGAGGTAGCCTTGTCGAACTGGTACTCCACGGTCACGTTGATCTGCGAGGTCGTCTGGGGCCGGAGATTCTGGTCCCAGGCGCGGCCCTGCAACTGCGGGTTGACACCAGCCGACGCCGGACGGGGCATGTCGAGGGTGATCTTGCCCGTGGCTACGTCGGCGAAGCCCCGGGTGATGGAGCCGGGAGTCCGGGCGTCGTAGGTGACGTTGGTCTCCAGGAAGAAGGGCGGGTTCAACGTCATGCGCAGGTTGGCGCCCGTGCCTTCCATGAAGCTCATGTAGGCATAACCGGCGCGGACCACCATCTTGTTCTTCATGGCCGCGGGCGTCCATGCCATGCCAATGCGGGGCATGTACTGCTTCTTGTAGCCGTTGTACAGAGCCCGGCTGTTGCCGTTCTGGTTCGCATACATCAGCTTGCCGGTGAAGGTATCCACGTTCACCATGCGGTCCGCTACTTCATAAAGCGGCTGTGCGTACTCCCAACGCAGACCCAGGTTAATGGTGAAAGTCTGAGTCACCTTCCAGTCGTCCTGAATGAACAGGGCGGAGCGCCAGGAGCGGTGGCCCCAGGTGCCGGTGGCCGAACCGCGGCCCTTGCTGGACAACTGATCCAGAAGGAAGTCAGAGTAGTCCAGGCCCGTGTAGGTGGCGCTGTAACCAAAGAGGCCCAGAGCGCCGTTGTTGCCTGCGTAGTAGCGGTTCTGCTGGTAGCGGGTGAACATGGCGCCCATCTTGAGCAGGTGCCGGCTCTTCTGCCACGTCAGGTTGTCGTAATAGATGAACTTGTTGTCGGCTGTGTTGCTGATGGACGCACCTGCGCCGGCCCCAGTCAGCCCGCCACCGATTGTGATGCCGCTCAGTCCGGGGATGGGCTGGCCGCCGGGAATGCCGAACGCGGCGTTGCCGTCGGCGCCCAGCTTGCCCGACCAATCCACAGCGGTGTCCTTGATGATGATCCGCGAATAGGCCGCGCGCGCCTCGTTGACAATGGTGGGGCTGAAAGTGCGGGTCCAGTTGATCACACCAGACTTGGTGGGACCTTCCTGGCCGCTGGTCATCTGGATAGGCAGCGGGTTCAGGCTGCCAAAGCTCTCATAGCTGCCCATGGAGAAGCGTCCTGAGAGGCTGTCCTTGTCCGTGAGGCGGAAATCGAGCTTGAAGTCGCCCTGATGGTTCTTTTGCGTGCCGCCCGTGCTGGAGCCGTAGTTGCCGGTCACGCCCAGTGGGCCCGCGCCAGGCTGATTCGGCAGCGGGTAAAAGTCAGGACTGGAGAACAGCTTCCGGGCCACAGGGTTCACGATGCGGGAGGCGGGAATCTGCTTGCCCGGAAACGCCAGGCCCGTTGCCGGATCGATGATGGTGTTCGGGAAAGCGCTGAGGTCGCCGGTCCGCCACGCAGCCGGAGCAACGCTGGCCGAAGCGGGGCCGCCAGTGCGCTGTTCGGTGCCTTCATAGTCCACGAAGAAGAACGCCCTGTCCTTCACGATAGGGCCGCCGAAGGTGCCGCCGAAGACATTTCGCTTCACACTGGAGCGCTTTGCTGTGTTGAGGTTGCGGTTCCGGAAGTAGCCGTTGGCATTCAACTTGTCGTTGCGCAGGAATTCGAAGACGTTGCCGCGGTACTGGTTCGTGCCGCTCTTCATGGTCATCAGGACTGAGGCGCCGCCTGCGTTGCCGTAATCGGCTGCGGCGTTGCCGGTCAGCACTTTTACCTCCTCCAACGCATCCACGTTCGGCGAGTAGCCGACGCGGTTGTCGATGGAGTCGTTCACGTCCACGCCGTCGAGCGTGAAGTTGTTGGTCTGTTCGCGGTTGCCGTTCACGAAGGGACGGGCGCCGAAGCGGTTGTTCGTGCCGTCAGGATCGGTAGAAATCGCGCCGGGCACCAACAGCGTGAGGGCCACGAAGTTGCGGCCCTTCAGGGGCATCGATGTCAGTTTGTCGGCGCTGAGCGTGTCGCCGGTTTGCGTCGATTCCGTCTGGAGGACAGGCGCGACGCCAGTCACTTCCACCGTCTGTGACGTGTCGCCGACTTCCAGCTTGATGTCAACGCGCGCTGTCTGGCTGCCTTCGAGCTTGAATGGCCCCAGCGTGGACTTCTTGAAGCCCTTCGCGGTGACGGACAGGCGGTACTCGCCGATCGGCAGGAACAGTAGGTTGTACGTGCCGGCTTCGGTCCCTGTTCCTTCCGTGGCTATGTTGGTTGCTATGTTGGTCGCCGTCACCTTGGCTTGCGGAATCACAGCGCCCGAAGGGTCCGTGACCGTGCCAGTGATGGTTCCAGTTATCGTTTGGGCTGGGAGGGTGGAGGCGAGTACGAACAAGCACCCCAGTCCCAGCATAAGTCTGTCTAATCGTTTCATTAAGAAACTCCCGTCTATGGGGTGAGATTAACAGGAGTTGAGCTGGAAGGCAACGGGTGTCGAAAAACGTGACATTCGGGTTAACAACTCCAGGTTTGGTTCGTTGGACTCAGTGCAGACCCGGACAACAGTCCGAAAAGGAGAAAGTGGCATGGACGGACCGAATTTGATCTCGATGACGCTGGTGATCGCGCTCCTCGCCTTCGCGGTGGTGAAGATTTTCAGGTCGCTGCTGGAGCACATCCGGCGCACCAAGTCTGAGAAACTACAGGCCGAAGTCTACGGCAAGATGCTGGACAAACTCGGGTCGAGCCAGGACATCCTTACCTGGGCCCAGAGCGAGACCAGCCAGAATCTTTTCGCGGCCCCTCCCCTGCCGGAGCGTCCAGCGGCGCCCTATGCGCGGATCCTCACCGCAATACAGATCGGAGTAGTGCTCACTGTGCTCGGCGGCGCAGTCCTTGCTATCAGGAGTCAGTTGACTACCGCCCATGACCAGGAGCCGGCCATGGTGATCGGCATCCTCATCATGGCTTTGGGCATCGGGCTGCTCTTGTCAGGCGGCGCCAGCTGGCTGCTCTCCCGTAAATTCGGCCTCCTCAACGGCAAGACTGGCGCCGAATAGCCCTCGCCCCGGAGCCTTCCGTGGTAGAACCAGACATGACACACCCGCTCCCACTTCCGGCTGCCACTGGCGCGGGTGTGTCTGAAAGCCTGGCCATGACCGAAGCGGAGTTTCGCGATCTCTACGCCCTCACCGCCCGCCCGCTGAAGTCCTATCTCGCGCGGATCACCGGCAGTTCGTCTCTGGCCGAAGACCTGCTACAGGAGTCCTTCTACCGCCTCCTCCGCGCCAGTCTGCCCGCGATGGAGGCCGCTTCGCGTAAGAGCTACCTCTACCGGATCGCCACCAACCTGGCCCGCGATCACTTCCGCGCATCGAAGTTCCAGCCCGCGCCGCTCGAAGACCACCACCAGCGCGTGGGTGATAACCCCGCCAGCAACGCCGAGTTGTCCACGGACATCCAAAACGTCCTCAATGAGATCAAGCCAAACGAGCGGGCACTCATGTGGCTGGCCTATGTGGAAGGCGCCAGCCATCGGGAGATCGCCGCGGCCACGGGAGTCAAGGAAGCCAGCGTCCGGCCTCTGCTCTTCCGCGCCCGCCAGAAACTGGCCGCCCTCCTGCGGGTGCGCGGCCTCGGAAGGGAGAACCGGTAATGACGGCAATGTGTGACCGCGAACAGGAACTGCTCACCGCACTCCGCACTGGCGCATGGACACCGGACCTCCGCGCGCACTTCGCCGCCTGTGAGAGTTGCGCCGAAACCGCGATAACCTCCGAGTTCCTGCGCCAGGCCGCCGCCGCCGCCGATTCCACGGTCCCCCCCGCCGGGCTCGTCTGGTGGAAGGCGCAACTCCGGGCCCGCCGCGAGGCTGCGCGCGCCGCCGCCCGGCCGGTGTTGATCGCAGAGCGGGCCGTGGCCGTCGTAGCTCTGCTCGGCGCAGTCTGGGCCATGGCATGGCTCAGTCCCGGCTCCACCCCGGCCGCCCTGGCCGGCATCATTGCCTTGGCCGTGATCACCACCGCGGCCGCCGGCGCGCTCTTAATTGCGTGGTCCAGGAAGTGAGCGGCACGCATCCAGTAAATTGGAAGCGTACCAGCCATGTTTAACTTTGAATACCAGAACCCCACCAAAATACTATTCGGCAAAGGCCAGATCCAGTCCATTGCCAAGGAGATCCCCGCGGGATCGAAAGTGATGTTGACTTACGGCGGCGGCTCCATCCGCGCCAACGGCGTCCACGCCCAGGTGACGGCAGCGCTATCCGCCTGCACCGTGATTGAGTTCGGGGGCATCGAGCCCAACCCCGAATACGCCACGCTCATGCGCGCTGTGGAAATCGCACGGGCCGAGAAGATAGACCTCCTCCTCGCCGTCGGCGGCGGATCGGTGCTGGACGGAACCAAGTTCATCGCCGCGGCCGTGCCGTTCGCCGGCGAGCCCTGGGACATCCTCGCCAAGGGCAGAAAGGTCCGGTCCGCGCTGCCGTTAGCCTCGGTGCTGACTCTCGCCGCCACCGGCTCGGAATCCAACTCCTTCGCCGTCGTCAGCCGGCGCGAGCTCGATCTGAAGCTCGCCTTCTCCTCGCCCCACGTCTTCCCGAAGTTCGCCGTGCTCGACCCCGAAACCACGTTCTCGCTCCCCCCGCGCCAGGTCGCCAACGGCGTGGTGGACGCCTTCGTCCACACCATGGAGCAGTACATGACCTTCCCGGTCCACGCCGAGCTGAACGACCGCTTCGCTGAATCCATCCTCCAGACCTTGATCGAAGTCGGCCCCAGGACTTTGGCCAACCCAACCGATTACGACGCGCGCGCCACCATGATCTGGTCTGCCACGCTGGCCCTGAACGGCCTCATCGGCTGCGGCGTGCCCCAGGACTGGGCCACTCACATGATCGGCCACGAGCTCACCGCGCTCTACGGGATTGATCACGCCCGCACCTTGGCCACCGTCCTGCCGCACCTGCTCCGCATCCAGGCCACGCAGAAGCGAGCGAAGCTCCTCCAGTTTGCTGATCGCGTCTGGGGTGTCCGGGAAGGCTCGGAAGACGAACGCATTGAGGCCGGCATCTGCAAGATGGAGGCCTTCTTTGAAGCCATGGGTCTACCCACCCGCCTGGCCCGCTACGACAACGTTCAGGCCGATACGCCCACCACGGTGGCCGCCCGCCTGGAAAGCCGCGGCATGGCCAAGCTCGGTGAGCACGGCGACGTCCTGCCGCAAACCGTGACGTTGATCCTGACCCGCAGTCTGGCCGCCTAGTGCCGTGACCGCGTGAATGCGCGAGCATCGGCAAGCGGTCTGAACGGTCGCGCTTCGGATCAGAGCCGCGCGTCAGCAAGCGGTTTCCGCGAAATGCTCTCCTTCAGGTGGTCACGGCACTGGTCTCCTGTTCGCGCCAGTTCCCGTGTAGGGCGGACGCCCTCGTCCGCGCGCGACCCCGCGGGGCCGGCATTGGAATCGTGGCCTTGTTGTTCATGCGGACGCCCTCGTCCGCGCGCGACCCCGCGGTCGCGCTTCTGCCGCGATTGCCGATTGCCAGAGCGGACAGGGCGTTAGTTCACAGGCAGCTTCTGCGACGTAGTGGAACGCCACTCGTTCAATTGCGGCGCACCGGTGCGCCGGAAGTACTCCGCCAGTTGCGCCGCCATCTCCGCCCGCCGCCCCGCGTCATCCAGGCTCCGCGTTTCGTCCGGATCGGCCTGCAAGTCGTAAAGCTCCGACGGGTATTCCGCCGTCCGCTCCACGTACTTGTACCGCTCCCCGCGCAGCGCCCGCACGTAGGAGTACTCGAAATACAGATCCCGCGGCCCTCGGCTGCGTTGCCCCTCCAAGACCCTTTTGTAGCTCATCCCGACGCGTCCCGAATCCGGCGTTGCGCTCAGCCCCAGGTAGTTCACCAGAGTGGGAAAGAAGTCGTAGTTCGATACCATTTCCGCCGTAGTCGCTCCGGCGCGAATCCGCCCAGGATGGCTCCAAACCAGCGGCACGCGGATGGACTCCTCGTACATGTTGTACGGCACCGTGCCGTTGCCCTTGCCCCACACGCCGTGATGCCCCGCGTTCCAGCCCTGGTCCGCGCTGAAGATCACAATTGTGTTCTCCCTCAGCCGCAACTCCTCCAGCTTCGCCAATACGCGCCCGATGTTGCGGTCCATCCCCGTCGCCAGCGCCGAGTACGCCAGTTTGCTCGCCCGCACGCCATGGTGTTGGCGCAACGCCCGGTTCTGATTCGGATGCACGCCCACCTCCGGGAAGCACTCGAACCGCGCGTTCTCATACGGCGCGCGGTCCGCCTCCGGCTGAAAATTGTACGGCGTGTGTGGCGCGTAGAAAGGAACCATCAAACAAAATGGATTGCTCTTGTTTTGGTTGATGAACTCCAGCGCGAAACTCCCAATTGCGTCCTCTTTGAACCCTTCCACGCGCTTTTTTGCGCCATTATGCACGAATTCGGCATCCTTGTACGGCCCGCTGCCGCCCGGCACCGTCGCCCAGTAGGAGAAGCCGCTCTGCGCCCGGTCATCGTGGCCCATGTGCCATTTGCCGGTCATGCCGAGCGTGTACCCGTTCGCCGCCAGCACATCGGACCAGCCCGTCTTGCCCTCCAGCCAGCGGCGGCTCTGCGGCCCGAATGCATCCGCCGGCACCAGCCAATCCTGCACGCCATGACGCGAAGGCAGCAGCCCGGTCAACCACGTCATTCGGCTTGGCGAGCACACCGGCGTGGCCGCGAACGCGCGCGTGAACTTCATCCCCTCGCGCGCCAACCGGTCCACGTTGGGCGTCCGCATCTCCGCGCAGCCATAGACGCCGTTAGCCCACGCGCCGTGATCGTCCGTCATGAAGAAGACCACGTTGGGCCGCTTTGGCGCGGCACGCAGGATGGCCGGCGCCAGGCCCGCCACAAACGCTCGCCGCGAAATCTCAGCTGGTGTGGTCATGGATGATCCTCCAGCCCTGCGGCGTCTTCCTGAGCACCAGCGTGAACCGCCCGCTGGCGTTGCCGCCGCCGGCCTCTGAGCGCGTCAGTTCAAACCGCCCCAGCACCAGCGCCGCCTCCGCCCCCAGCATCCGCACTTCAATCTGACTGAACTGCAGCACGCCCATCGCCTCGCGCGAACTGTACCGTTTCCGGTAGCGCTCCAGCACGGGCCGGTAGCCGCGCGTCACGCCGTCCTTGCCGTTGAACGTCAGTTCCGGCGAGTCGATATAGGTTGTCATGAACGCCTCGATGTCGCCCTGATTCCAGGCCGCGACCTGCTTATCCAATACTGTGCGCACTTCCGCATCGGGCGCCGCCCACAGGAGAAACAGCAACAGTGCCACCATGGCTCTCTAGAGTATCAGCATGCAGTCGCCATAGGAGAAGAAGCGGTAGCGTTGCTCCACTGCGTGCGCATAGGCGGCCAGCGTCAAATCCTTGCCGGCGAACGCGCTCACCAGCAGCATCAGGCTGGACTTCGGCAGATGGAAGTTGGTGAGCATCGCGTCCACCGCGCGGAACTGATAGCCGGGATAGACGAAGATGTCCGTCTCGCCACTCTGCGCCGTCAATCCTCCGCGGGCCGCCGCCGTCTCCAGCGTGCGCACGCTCGTGGTACCCACCGCCACGCGCCGCTTTGCGCAAGCCAAAGCCGCCGCCGCCTCCGCGGAGATCTGAAACCGTTCCGAATGCAGCCTGTTCGCCTCCACGGTGTCTTCCGGCAGCGGTTGAAACGTGCCCAGCCCCACATGCAGCGTCACCCGCGCCACGCAAGCGCCCGCCGCCTCGCACCGGGCGAGAACCTCCGGCGTGAAATGCAATCCCGCCGTTGGCGCCGCCACGGATCCGCGCTGATCGGCATACACAGTCTGGTAGCGCTCGCGGTCCGATGGCGCGTCCTTGCGCCGGATGTAGGGCGGCAGGGGGATGTGCCCACACGCGTCCAGTTCGGCGTCCAGATCCCCGTTGCACGTGAACCGGATCAGGCGCTCACCCCGCGACCTTGCCTCCAAAACCTCAGCGGACAGCCGGGGTGTGATGTAGACGCGGGCACCCACGTGCATGTGCCGCCCTGGCCGCACCAGCGCCGACCATTGCTGCCGGTCCGCCGGCTCCGGCCGCAGCAGAAAGATCTCAATCTGCCGCTCCAGGCCGATCTTCACCCCAAACAGCCGCGATGGAAACACGCGGGTGTCATTCAACGCCAGACAATCGCCCGGCGCCAGGAACCCAGGTAGATCGCAGAACAGCCCGTCCGTCCACGTCCCGGCAGCTCGGTCGACCACCAGCATCCGCGACGAGGCTCGATCCGCCAATGGTTCCTGCGCGATCAATTCGTCCGGCAGGTGATAATCGTATTCAGACAGAAGCATGGTGGGCGAGGCTGCGACCAATATATCGGTTTGAGGTGCGATGAAGCGAATCCTCGGGATTGAAAGTTCGTGTGACGAGACGGCGGCGGCCATCGTCGATGACGCCGGCCACGTTCTGGCCAGTGTCGTCGCGTCTCAGATCGACACACACGGCAAGTACGGCGGAGTGGTTCCGGAACTCGCCTCGCGGGAACATCTGCGCTCCATTACGCCCGTAGTGCGCGGCGCGTTGGAGGAAGCCCGCCTGGATTGGGCCGGTCTCGACGCCATCGCCGTCACATCCGGGCCGGGACTGGTGGGCTCGCTCCTTGTCGGCCTCACCTACGCCAAGGCGCTCTCGCTGGTGCGCGGTCTGCCGCTCATCGGCATTAATCACATTGAAGGCCACATCTATGCGGTGCTGCTGGAAGCACGCCTGGCGGGCGCTGAAATCGAGCTCCCCGCCCTCGCCCTGGTTGCCAGCGGCGGCCACACCCATCTCTTCGAGGTGAGCCCCCGCATGACATACCGGCTGCTCGGCTTCGGCTACCCGGGCGGCCCGGTGATCGATCTGCTCG
>JBBQLF010000008.1:0-20974 GCA_038327695.1 Bryobacterales bacterium | reverse complement strand
GGCGGCCGAAGGGGAGGCCGCGCGGGCCGCAGTAGACCGGGCTGCCTTTCCAGAAGCAGAAGGGGAACTTGCCGGGCAGCGGGGTGGTCTGGGGATCGAACTGGAGGTAGCTGGTGACGAGCAGATCGAGGTGGCCGTCGCGGTCGTAGTCGATGAAGGTGCAGCCGGTACTCCACTCGGCGGCCGGCCCGCCGGTGGCGGAGCGCAGGGTGTCGTCGGTGAAAGTGCCATCGCCGTTGTTGCGATGCATGACGTTGCGGCCGTAGTAGGTGAGGTAGAGATCGAGGAAGCCGTCATTGTTGACGTCGCCGGCGCAGACGCCGTTGCCCCAGCCGGAGCGGTCCATGTGGGCGCGGGTGGTGACGTCGACGAAGCGGCCCTGGCCCGCATTGCGATAGAGCTTGTTGGTGGGCGCCTGGCCGGCGGGAAAGCCCTCCAAGCGGGAGCCGTTGACGAGGAAGACGTCCAGGCGGCCGTCGTTATCAAAATCGAGCAGCGCAACGCCGCTGCCATTCGCCTCAATGACGAATTTCTTCTTCGTTTCCTGGCCGGAGGTGATTTTGGTGGTCAGGCCTGCCCGGGCGGCGATGTCGACAAAAGAGACGGGCCAGGGGCGGCCGGAGGCCTTGGCGCGGGGCAGAGGGCGCGCGCTGCCGCTGATCATACCCTGTCCGGCGGCGAGGCTGGAGACAGCCAAAAGGAGGGCCAGGAGCCATCCATGGAGCAACAAACGCATCGGGCACCATGATAGCGAAACGAAATGATACAGAAACCGCTTGCGCTCGATGGCTAGAGCGAATATACTACCTAGAACGTTCACGTTAACGTTAACTCATTTTAGCATTATGCTTGGGGAGGTCCTCTCATGCTTCGGAAGCAAAGTCTGCTTCGGATCTGTTTAGGATTGGTGCTGTTGGTGCTGGCCGCGCCGTTTGCGGCGGGCCAGGGAACCAACGCATCGATCACCGGTCTCGTCACGGATGCGTCCAGCGCAGCCGTGCCGAATGCCACCGTCACTGTTACCAATACCGGAACCGGCGTCAGCCGTTCCGTAACCACGAACGATTCCGGGTCATACACGATATCCCCTCTGATCCCCGGCACGTATGACCTGAAGGTATCGAACGCAGGGTTCAAGTCCAAGGTCCAGACGGGCGTGATCCTGGAGACCGGCGCGGTGATGAAGTTGGACGCGCAGTTGGAAGTGGGCGCGGTGACGGAAAGCGTGGAGGTGAGCGCGCAGGCGGCGATGCTGCAGACGCAGGAGACCTCGGTGGCCGGCGTGGTGACGCAGTCGCAGCTGGAGCGCATTCCGGTGAACAGCCGCAACTACACGCGGCTGCTCGTCCTGATGCCCGGCACGTCCGACATCGTGCGCTCTCAGAGCCGCGGCGGCTTGTCCGGGGCGCAGATGGTATCGGTGAACGGCCAGCGGACGCAGGACAACAACTACACGATGGACGGCGTGGACAACAACATGATGTTCATGAACTCGCCCGGCGGCTCGCCGCCGATGGACGCCATCCAGGAGTTCCGCGTGGCGACGGGGAATTCGGCGGAGTACGGCCGGTCAGCGGGCGCGAACGTGAACATCTCGATCAAGTCGGGCACGCGCGACCTGCACGGCAGCGTCTACGAGTACCTGCGCAACGACAAGTTCGACGCCAATGACTGGTTCGCCAACCGGCAGAGCCGCGGCAAAGTGCCGTTCCGGCAGAACCAGTACGGCGCTTCGGCGGGCGGCCCACTGATCATCCCGAAGATTTACAACGGCCGGGACAAGACGTTCTGGTTCGGATCGTGGGAAGGGTTCCGGTGGCGGCGCGGGCAGACGGCGCAGGGCACGGTTCCGTTGGAGCCGATGCGCACGGGCAATTTCTCGTCGTTGACGAATACGATTTTCGACCCTAGCACGGGCGTGACCGACGCATCGGGCAAGATCAACCGGACACCGTTTGCGGGCAACCTCATTCCAGCTTCGCGGATCGATCCGGGCATGAAGTATGTTTCCGACAAGATGCTTCCGTTGCCAAACCGTCCCGGCACGGTCAACAATCTGCTGTTCACGCAGGGCCAGCAGAATGACCGCGACATGTTCGTGGCGCGCGTGGATCACACCTTCGGCGACAAGGACACGGTGTTCTTCCGCATGCTGGAGCAGCGTGTGAAACAGACCGTCCCTGACTCGCGGGGCTACTACTACACCATCAACAACTACGACGTTTCCAACTACGGCGCGGGCTGGAATCACGTGTTCGGGCCCACCGCGATCCTGGAAGTGAAGTACGGATTCAGCCATCCCGACAACCCCGGCTGCCCCTACTTCACGGACGGGTTGACGAGGGCCGGCATTCAGGACACGGCCAAGGTCAGCATCTTCGACAAAGCAGCGCTTTGCGACACGCGGGTCAACTACACGCCCAACGGCTATTCCACGGCGGGCGGCGGCGGCGGCGAAACGATCCTGGACCGCAACCACCAGTTCAACGGCAAGTTTTCGAAGATGATTGGCCGGCACAATTTGAAGATGGGTGGCGGCTATACGTGGCGCAACATGGATGCGGCGTACGCCAACCCCACCAACGGCGACGCGAATTTCTGGATCGACCCGACCTCTTCGGCCAACAGCGCCGGCAGCGGCAACTCCTTCGCCACGATGCTGCTGGGCTATCCGAGCTACATCCGCCGCGGGTTCACGATCCCGCAACTGTACGCCCGGCAGCACTATGTGGAAGGTTTCTTCCAGGACGATTGGCGCGTGACCGACAAACTCACCGTCAATCTCGGCCTACGCTGGGAATCCGGCATGCGCCCGTACGACGAGAACAACGCGGCCGGCAACCTGCTGGTGACGCACAACGGCAAGGAGTATCGGGCCGAGTTGATGTGGGCGGGCGTGAACCCGATGACCGATCCGCTCACCGGGAAGACCGGCCTCCCCGCCAAGACGCTGGGCTACGGCCGCTCACTCATGCGGAAAGACATGAACAATTGGGCGCCGCGACTCGGCATCGCCTATCAGGTGAACAACAAGACCGTCATCCGCATGGGCGCCGGCGTGTACTTCAACAGCACGTTCATGCAGGAGTTGAACGACCTGCGGAAATTCTGGCCGTACCTGCCGCAACAGGAGATCAGCTACAACCGCGGGGCCACACCGGACTTCAAGATTACCGACAAGGGGCCGGGATTCGACTCCACGCAGGCAATCGGCGGCTGGCCACAGGATCCGAACAACCGCACACCGTACTCTCAGCAGTGGAACGTCTTCGTGCAGCGTCAACTGCTGGCTGAGATGACGTTGGATGTCGGCTATGTCGGATCGTCCAACAAAAAGCAGATCGGCTATGTGGGCTGGAACAACGCGCCCACACCGTCTTCGGCTCCGGTCAACCCGCGGCGCATTCTGGCTTCGTCGGGCTTCATCGGCAACATGGACGGCGGTTCGAACAGGTTCAACTCCGAGTACAACGCCTTCCAGACAAAGGTGACCAAGCGCTTCTCGAAGGGCCTGCAAGTGCTGGCCAACTACACCTGGGGCAAAGTGATGGACGACCAGTCCTCGCTGGCCGAGGGCAAGTACCAGAACATGTTCAACCTGCGGGCTGACTGGTCGCGTTCCAGCTACGACATCAAGCACGCTTTCAAGGTGGGCTATGTCTACGATCTGCCATTCGGCAAGGGCCGCAGCTTCGGCTCCGGCGCGAACGGCTTCGTGGATGCGGTGTTCGGCGGTTGGGCGCTGGAAGGCATCATTCAGATGCAGTCCGGTGTGGCCTCCAACCTGAGGACCGGCACGGACCGCGCCAATGTGGGCAAGACCAGCGAGCGGCCGAGCCTGATCCGCAATCCCAACATGCCCAAGGGCCAGCGCACGGTAGACCGCTGGTTTGACACGGGAGCGGTAGTGATGCCGGACTTCTTCACGTGGGGCAACGCCGGCGCCTATGGCCTCGAGGATGACGGACGCGCGACTTGGGACATCTCCATTGCGAAGAAGTTCCGCTTCAAGGAGCGGCACGCGGTAGAGTTCCGGACCGAGTTCTTCAACTTCCCGAATCACCCGGACTTCAGTTCGCCCGGTACCACCCTGAACACACCGGCATTCGGCGTGATCGGCGGCGCCACCGCGGCACGTCAGATCCAACTGGCGCTGCGATACACGTTCTAGAATCGAGCAGCCCGGTTCGAAACCAGGCCGGCCCTCCTCCCAACGGAGCAGAGCCGGCCTTCTTCTTTTGGGGGAGGCGGCCGAGCGGGGGCCTACTGGCGCAGGTTGGTCTCAAAAAGCCGCAGGATGCGCTTGTACTCGTCGGCCCAACTGCTGGGCTGCACGAAGCCGTGGTCCTCAACGGGATAGACGGCGAGTTCGAAGTTTTCCTTCTTCAGTTCAATGAGCTTCTGCACGAGGCGGACTGAGTCCTGGAAGTGGACGTTGACATCCACCATGCCGTGGCAGATGAGCAACGCGCCCTGGAGCCCGGAGGCGTGGTAGATGGGCGAGCTGCGTTTGTAGGCTTCCTGATCCTTCTGCGGCTGGTTGAGAATGGCGGAGGTGTAGCCGTGGTTATAGTGCGCCCAATCGGTGACGGGCCGCAAGGCCGCGCCGGCGGCAAAGACGCCGGGCTGGGTGAACATCGCCATGAGCGTGATGAAGCCGCCGTAGGAGCCGCCGTAGAGGCCGATGCGCCGGGCGTCGACGCCGTGCTGGCTGACCAGCCAGCGGGCCGCGTCCACCTGGTCATCCAGATCCTTGCCGCCCATGAAGCGGTAGATGCCGGTGCGCCAATCGCGGCCATAGCCGGCGGAGCCGCGGTAGTCGATATCGATGACGGTGTAGCCGCGCTCCATCAGCAAGTGGTGGAACAGGTACTCGCGCGAATAGGAGGACCACCAGCGGTGGACGTTTTGCAGGTAGCCGGCGCCATGGACGAAGATGACCGCGGGGCCGCCGGGTTTCCAGTTCTGCGGTTTGTAGAGGCGCGCCGGGACCTTGGCGCCGTCGCGCGCGGGGATCTGGACGATGGGGGCATCCAGCCAGGCGCGGGCGCTGAACTCGGCGGCGGGCGAGGTGGTGACGCGCCTCATTTCCGCGCCGGCCCGGGCGTCCATCAGATAGAGCTCCGGCGGGCGGTTTGCGTAGCTGTGCACGATGGCTGCCACGTGCTCATCGGGTGAGAGCGTGGCATCGTTGTTGCCGGGCTGGCGGGTGAGGCGGGAACGCGGGCCGCCGGTGGCGGGCATGGAGTAGAGATGGCGCTCATGCAGACTCTCTTCGCTGGTGGTCAGCCAGAAGAGCATCTTGTCGCGAGAGAGCTCCGCGGTCTCCACCTCCCATTGGCCGGAGGTCATCTGGTTCGGCTCGCCGCCGTCCCAGCTCACTGTGTAAAGGTGGGACCAGCCGTCGCGCTCGGCCTGGAACCAAACCGTCTGGTTGCCGCCGAGCCAGCCGAGGGCGCGGCTGCCGGGCCCATCCACCCAGGCGTCGTCATGGAGATGGAAGAGCACACGCAGCTTGCCGGTAGCCGGATCTGCGGCGAAAACCCAGCGGTCTTTGTTGTCCGCCGAACGGCCCAGCAGCGCGAGCCTGGCGCCATCGGCGGACCATTGCGGATTGGCCAGCGAAATGGCCCGATCCACCTCCTTGTCACCCTGCTTTTCCTTCTGGCCATGGTCCATCCACTTGTATTCGCCGGTGGCCGTGTTGACGACGGCCAGACGGGGCCGGGCCTGCGTATCGCCGGCCTTGGAACGGGAAGGCAGGCTTTCTGTATAGGCCGATTCGGAGACAAAGCTGGGAACGATGGTGTTCTTGGCATCGGGCGTGGACTCGCCAATGGCGGCCAGCACATAGCTCTCGCCGGGCGGCAGCGTCAGGCTGAAGACGGTTTGGCGGGCGGCGAGGGTCCATGGCTTGCGGGGCTGCTCCTGCTTCCGTTTGGCCTCATCGTCTTCCCGCTTTTTGGCGCGGCGCTCGATGACGTCCAGCAACGCGCGCTCTTCCTTCTTGGCCGTTTCCTGACTGTCGGTGCCCTTCTTGGCCGGGTCCGCGGGGCCCGCGCCGGCGGGGCGGATGTCGGTGAGTTGCTCCAGCATGCCGTCGGCGAGGGAGAGCGCGTACAGGTTGCCGGCGCGCGTGAAGGAGACCCGTTTGCCGTCCTGGCTGAGACGCGGATTGGATTCGGCATCACCGGTTCTGGTGAGCCGGCGGCGGCAATCAGCGGCGCGGTCATAGAGGAAGATGTCGCCGCGCTCGGCGAAGACCACCAAGCGCCGGTCTTGGGATTCGTGGCCGGAGACGGGCGGGGTTTGGCGCGCCTCATCGTCGGTGAGTTGCTTCAGGCCGGAGCCGTCGCGCTGCACCACCCAGGTGGAGAAGTCCTTATCCAGCGGTTCAGAGGCCTGCTTCCACTCGAAGTAGACGCGCTGGCCATCTCCGGACCAGCGCACCGAGCGCGGAGCGTGGCCGAAGAGCGCCGGGCCGCGCATGATCCAGTCCACGGTGAGCGGCGCCTGCTGCGCGGGCAGGAGCGAAGCGCAGAGAAGAAGCGAGATAACCGGTTTCCACACAATGAAACCAGTGTCGCAAAGAAGGGCTACTTTTCGGCGATGGCGTAGACGGATTTCATGCCGCGCAGGACGATCATGCCCTTGGTCAGCGCCGGCGTGCCCATCAGAACTTCGCCCACCGGATTGGTGGCCAGCAGCTCATATTGCGGGCCGGCTTTGACGACGAAGACTTCGCCGTCCTCGCTGGACAGATAGATGCGGCCATCGGAGGCGACGGGCGAGGCGGAGAACGATCCACTCTTGGCGCCCAGCCGTTGCTGGTACTTCCGCTCGCCGGTCTTGGCGTCATAGACGCTGAGAATACCGTTGTTGCCGCAGATATAGAGGAAATCCCCATAGGCTAGAGGCGAGGGCTGATAGGAGCCGCCCCGCATCTTGCTCCAGGCGATACCCGCGTTGGTCTCCTCGCCTTCCTTGAGCGTGATGTCACCGGTGGCGCCCCAGCGGATGGCCAGGATCGGTTGCGCCGGGGGATAGCCGTTCACCACGTAGATGAGCCCGTGGGCCAACACCGGCGTGGGGCAGGTGATCTCGGAGTTTTTGCCGAGATACTGCCAGAGCACCTTGCCCGTTTCGGGATCGTAGCCGCGCACGCCCTTGGTGCCGTTGGTGACAAGCTGGGCCTTGCCCTCGTGTTCCAGCACCACCGGTGTGCCCCAGGTGGGGATCTCGTCGCGGCCGGTGCGCCACAATTCCTTGCCGGCGGCGGCATCGTAGGCAGCGATGAAGGAGCCCTTCTGCTGGTCCGCCTGTAAATAGACGCGGTCTTTCCACAGTATGGGAGAACTGGCGACGCCCCATTGATAGTCGGGATCGAAGAACCAGCCGGAATCGATGATGCCCAGGTCTTTCTTCCAGAGTGGCTTGCCGTTCAGGTCGTAGGCGTACAGCCCTTCGGAGCCAAACCAGGCCACCACGCGCTTGCCGTCCACGGCGGGCGAGGGCGAGGACTGGCTCGCCTTGGGATGCCGTTTGGTCTTCGGGATGCCCTTGTGGGCGACCTGCTCCCAGAGGAGGCGGCCGGATTTCAGATCCAGGCAGAGCAGCTTCCAGGTGTGCTCGCTGACGTCCTTGGCGGGTTCGGTGTCGCCGTAGGCGCCGCTGCGGAACTCCGATTTCGGATCGGACGAAACGGAGGTGACGAGGAAGACCTTGCCGCCCCAGATGACGGGACTCGATACGGAGATGCCGGCAATCGGCGTCTTCCATGCCACATTGGTGCCTTTTTCGGCATCCCACTTGAGCGGGGCGGCCAGGCCGTCGGAGATGCCCGAAGCCATGGGTCCGCGGAAGGCGGGCCAGTTCTGGGCGAGCGCCGTGGCGGCGGCGATGGTCAGAAATAGGGCGGCGCGTCTCATTGTCCCTCCACGCGTTTCAGCGGAATCATTTGCGAACCCTGTTGGAACGTCACCAGCGTGGCTTTGCCGCCCTCCACCGTGAAGGTCCATTTAGCGCCGGGTTGCACCAGCAGAGAGAACGTGGTCTCGTCAAACGCGCCCAAGCCCACGGCCCAAATCAGTGGGGGTAACCTCGCCGATGGGGTCGCCCTTGTACTTACCGGCGTACCGCTTCAGGATCTCCTCACTGATTTGGGCCGTGGGCTTGGGCGCGGGTTTGGCGCCGGCCTTGGTGAGGAGCTCGGCGACGTCCGGCTTCCTGGCCTGTTCGGCGGCGCTGAGGCCGCGGGTGAGGTCTGCGGGCGTGAGTTTGCCGGTGGTGAGCAGCATGGTCACCATCTCGGTGGAGCCGCGCTCCGCGCCGGCTTCCAAGGCATCGCCCGCTCCCGCTGCGCCCGCGTCGATGAGCGCCTTCACAATGCCCGTGTAGCCCTTGTCGGCGGCGGCGGCCATGAGAGGGACCTTGTAGAATGTGTCGCTGACGTTGGGCGAGGCGCCCTTGGCCAGCAGGAATTTCACGAGTTCTTCGTGGCCGTTGCGGGCGGCGAAGAAGAGCGGCGTCTGGCCATAGCGGCTCTTTGCTTCCAGAGGCGCGCCCTTGGCTAGCAGCGCTTTCAGCGCAGGCAGGTCGCCTTTGCGCGCCGCCGTCAACAGTTCCTCATCCAGCGCCGGCGCCTGGCCGAAAGCCACCGCGCCCAACAGCACAGCCAGCCATTTCATGGGCCGCCCTCCAGTCCTTTGATCCATTTTACAGGTCTCGCCGCCAACTGAGCGTAAAATAGAGGACATGTTAACGAGGGGACTGTTCTGGGCCGTCATCGTGTGTGCACTACCGCTTCCGGGCGCCGATTGGCCCGAATGGCGAGGCCCGTCGCGAGACGGCCGCTCCGCCGAAAAGAACCTGCCGGAGAAGTGGTCTCTGGGCGGCGAGAATCTGCTGTGGAAGGCGCCTTATGGGTCGCGCTCCACGCCCGTTGTTCTGGGCAATCGCGTGTACATGGTAAACGGCGCCGGCAAGGGCGAAACGCTGCAGGAACGGCTGCTGTGCCTGGATCTCGATACCGGCAAGCTGCTCTGGGAGCATCGCTGGAACCTCTACCTCAGCGACGTACCGCCGCACCGCATCGCCTGGTCGTCACCGGCGGTGGATATGGAAACCGCCAACGTCTATGCGTTCGGCGGCAACGGCACGCTCATCGCTTTTTCCAGGGACGGCAAGGTGGTTTGGCAGCGTTCGCTGGTGGAAGACTACGGCCTGTTCACCACGCACGGCGGGCGGACTGTCTCGCCTATCGTGGATGGCGACCTGGTTATCGTCTCCGCCATCGCGTCCACCTGGGGCACGCTGGCGAACCGCTCCCACCGCATCATGGCGTTCGACAAGCGCACGGGGGCGACCGTTTATGTTTCGACGCCGGGCGGGCGGCCCTATGACACCAGCTACTCCAATCCCATCATCACGGAGGTGAACGGCACGCGGCTGTTGATCACCGGACTGGGCGATGGCTCCGTGGGGGCGGTGAAGGCGCAGACGGGCGAGCCCGTATGGCGGTTCGAGATCGCCAAGCGGGGCATCAATACGGCGGTGGCGATGGCCGGCAAGTACGCCATCGTTTCGCATGGCGACGAGAATCTGGAAGGCAATGTGATGGGCATGGTGGGCGCCATCGACGCGGGGTTGAAGGGCGCGCTGACGCTGGCCAACGCGAAGTGGGCCAACAAGGGATTTGAGGGCGGGTACTCGTCGCCGATCTCCGATGGCGACCGCGTCTATCAGATCGACAACAACTCCAACCTGGAGGCCTTTGACGCCGAGACCGGGCGGACTCTGTACAAGAAGAGCCTGGGCGCGAATCAGAAGGCGTCACTAGTGCAGGCTGACGGTAAGCTGTATGTCGGCACTGAGAGCGGGCATGTGTTTATCCTGAAGCCGCGCGGCGAAGGCGTGGACGTGCTGAGTGACGTCACACTGCCGGTGAGCCAGACGGGGCTCTACTCCGCCGGCACGCCGGAGCCTGTGCTGGCCAGTGCGGCCGTGGCGCATGGCCGGGTGATCTTTGCGTCTGTAGACAATTTGTACTGCATCGGCCGCAAGGCGGCGGTGACGCCGGGGGCCAAGCAGGCGCCGCTGCCGGCGGGCGAAGGCGCGGTGGCGTGGGTGCAGGTGCGCCCGGCCGAGGCGCTGCTCAAACCCGGCGAGACCGCCACGTTCCGCGCGTTTTCCTACGATGCGCAGGGGCGGATGCTGCGCGAGGAAAAAGCCGCCTGGTCGCTGGACAAGCTGGCCGGCGGTATCGACGGGGCGCGCTACACCGCGCCCGCGGCCCAGGCAGGACAAGCCGGTCTGATGAAGGCGGCGGTGGGCGGAGTGACCGGCGAGGCGCGGGTGCGCGTGGCGCCGGCGCTGGAATGGTCTGAGGACTTCGAGCAGATGACGGCCGGGGCGGTGCCGCCGAACTGGATCAGCGCCGTGGCGGGCAAGTTCGAGGTGCAGGAGTTGGAAGGCGGCAAGGTGATCGCCAAGCTGCCCAACGAAACGCTGTTCAAACGCATGCGTATTTTCTTCGGCCCGAATGATCTGCACGATTACACGATGGAGGCCGATGTCCGCGCGCCGGAGAAGCGCCGCCAGCAGGGCGACGTGGGCATCTTCGCGCAGCGCTATGGACTGGTGCTGTTCGGCAACGCGCAGCGGCTGGAACTGCTGCCGTGGCAGCCGGAAACGCAACGCACTGTGGCAGTGGAGTTCCCCTGGACGAAGGACACCTGGTACCGGCTCAAACTGCGCGTGGAGAATCTGGCCGGCGGCCGGGTGCGTGTCCTGGCCAAGGCTTGGAAAAAAGGCGAAGCCGAACCCGCGGCGTGGCTGATCGACAAGACAGATCCAGTGGGCAACCGCGAGGGGAGCCCGGGCCTGTTTGGCGACGCGCAGTTCGGCGTTTTCTATGACAATCTGAAAGTGACGGCCAACCGATGAAACACAAACTGCTCTACCTGGTTTTGGCGGCCCCGGCGGCCTTGCTGGCCGGCGATCCCGGCACCAACGATTGGCCGATGTGGGGCGGCACGGCGGACCGCAACATGGTCTCTTCGCAGAAAGGCATCGCCACCAGTTGGGATGCCGGGAAGAAGACCAACATCAAGTGGGTGGCCACGCTCGGCTCGCAGGCCTATGGCAACCCGGTGGTGGCGAACGGGGTGATCCTCGTTGGCACGAACAATGAGGGCGTGAAGGACCCGAAGATCAAGGGCGACAAGGGCGTGCTGATGGCGTTTCGCGAGTCCGACGGCCAATTCCTCTATCAGGTCGTCTCGGACAAGTTGCCGGCCGGGCGGGTGAACGACTGGCCGTATCAGGGCGTCGCCTCCAGTCCGCTGATCGAGGGCGAGCTGGCCTACTACGTCAACAACCGCGCCGAGCTGGTCTGCTTCCAAGTGAAGGACGGCAAGATTGTCTGGAAGTTCGACATGATGGACGAGGTTGGCTCGCAGCCGCACAATCTGGCGAACTCCTCGCCCGTGGTGTGGGGCGATCTGATCTACGTCTCCACATCCAATGGCCAGGACGAGAGCCACGTGAACATCCCATCGCCGAAAGCGCCGTCGATTATCGCGTTGAACAAGAAGACCGGCAAGCTGGCGTGGGAAGCGAGCCTGGTGGGCGAGAAGATTCTGCACGGGCAATGGTCGTCGCCGGCGGTGGGCAAGATCGGCGATGTGGTGCAGACGGTGAGCGCGGAAGGCGACGGCTGGGTGCGCGGCTACGAGGCGGCCACGGGTAAGAAGCTGTGGGAGTTCGATACCAACCCCGCCGGCACGGTGTGGCCGAAGACCCGCAACGAGTTGATCGCCACGCCGATCATCCACAACAACCGCGTCTACATCGCCAACGGGCAGGACCCGGAGCACGGCGAGGGCGTGGGGCATCTGTACGCCATTGACGCCACCAAGCGCGGCGATCTCACTCAGGCGGGCCGGCTGTGGCACTTCGACAAGATCCGCCGGTCCATCTCGACTGGCGCGCTGTACAACGGGATTCTGTTCTACGCCGATTTTTCGGGCTTTGTGCACGCCATCGATCCGGACACCGGCAAGGAGCATTGGGTGCACGACATGCTGGCGGCCATCTGGGGCTCACCGATGGTGATCGACGGCAAGATCTACATCGGGGACGAGGATGGCGACGTCACCATCCTGGAGGCGTCCAAGACGAAGAAGCAGATCGCCGAGATGAACATGGGCAGCTCCGTCTATTGCACGCCGGTGGCCGCCAACGGCGTACTGTACGTGGTGAACCGCAACCAGCTCTTCGCGATCAAGTAAACGCGATCGCGTCGATTTCGACCTTGACGTCGCGGGGCAGGCGGGCCGCCTGCACTGTGGCGCGGGCAGGCGGGTTTGACGGGAAGTAGCGTCCGTAAACCTCGTTTACGAGTGCAAAATCGTTCATATCCTGCACGAAAATCGTCGTTTTGAGCACGTTTTCGTACGATGAGCCGGCTGCGGTGAGGACTGCGCCGAGATTGTCCAGCACGCGCACGGTCTGCTCCTCAATCCCACCTTCCACGAGCTGGCCGGTGGCTGGATCCAGCGGAATCTGGCCGCTACAGAAGACCAGGCCGTTGTGGCGGACGGCTTGCGAATAGGGGCCGATCGCCTTGGGCGCTTTTTCGGTAGAGATGATCTCTTTCATGCTTCCTCTAGCGGTTGAGCACGGTCTGTAGACGTTGCGCGTGCAGTTCGTGGAGCGTGCGCATGACGTTATAGGCGCTGAGTTCCACCAGGAGCCGCGTGACCGCGGCGTGTTGCGGGTCTGTCAGTTGAGCTTCCACTTCCTGCATCGCGGCTACCAGCGTTTGCTCCTGGCAGTCCAGTTCCTGTTTCTCGATGATGCCGTCGGCCATCGCGGCGGCGAACGATTCCAGCTTGCCCACCTGCTCGTCGATGACGGGGTGGTGCGTAGTGTCGTCAAACCAATTCATGCGTGCCATGGTTCCTCCCTCAGATGACGCCAAACTCGTAGACATTCTCGGAGATGCGCTTGCCGCCTGCTACCACTTCTACCACTAACCGGTAGGAGCCGGGCGAGGCGGCGCGCCACTCGGCCGTGCCGGCGCGGGCCGAGGAATCCGGTTCGATGGCTTTGGCGAAAGTACCGCGGTGTTGCACCTGGCCGGCGGCGGTTTCCACGCGCCAGTTGAGCTGCGCGGCCGGGTAGGGCGTGTAGGTGTCGTTGACCGCCCACAGGCCAACCTTCACCGTTTCGCCGCTCCGCCACTCGGCGCGGTCGTATTCAAACAGGGCGGCCACAGGCTCAAAGCTGCGGCGCACCACCTCTGCCACCTTCGTCGGGACGCGGTAGAAGTCAATGGCGGCCATGGTCACCGACGGCCAGAAATCAATTGCAAAGAAGTGAAAGATGCCGCCGGCGCCCTCGGCCTTGCGGCGGCGGGTGCGTTCGAGCGAGATCTGGAAAAGCCGCGCGGTGTAGTCCTGCGACTTGGCGATCAACTGTTCGGGCGTCTGCTTGTCCAGATCGCCCCAGGCGCGGCGCGCCTCCGGCACCTGCAGGCGGAAGTAGGACCACTCTTCGGCAAAGGCGGGGATGGGCCATTTGCCGGGCAGGAACTTATCGAGCGACTCCTTGGCGGGCAGCGAGGTGGCGCCGAGCTCGGTCACCAGGTTCTCGTCCATCTTCGTGTAATCCCAGATGGAGCCGTCGTACCAGCCGTGGTAGATGTGCGAGTCGCCCCAGCGGCCGGTGGAGCGCTGGACATAGCGGTCCTGCGGGTCCAGCAACTTGGGCCGGGCGTAGAGATGCTTGGTGAGGTCGCGGTAGTTCTCCAGGCTCTCCTCATCGCTGGGCGACCAGACCGCGATGGAGGCGTGGTTGCGGACCATGCGAATGTGGTTGTCGAACAGAGCGGCGGCGTGGCGGGAGAAATCCGTGTCCTCGGGATACCAGGCCTCCAGGTAGTCCTGCCAGATGAGCAGGCCGCGCTCGTCGGCCAGATCGTAGAACTCCGGGTTCTCAAAGTGGCAGTGGATGCGGAGCAGGTTAACGTTCATGCGGCCGATCAGATCCAGGTCACGCGCGTATTTTTCGCGCGTCATCTCGGACAGCCACAGATTGGCGTAGGTGTTGGTGCCGCGCAGAAAGATGCGCTTGCCGTTGAGGTAGAACTGATCTGCACGGCGCTGGATTTCGCGGAGCCCAACCGCTTCGGTGCGCGAGTCCAGCACACGGCCGGAGCCGTCCAGCAGGCGGGTCTCCAGAGTGTAGAGGTTGGGCGCGCCCAGATCCCAGGTCCACCAGAGCCGGGCGCTTTTCACCGGGATGACGAGGCGGGCCGGGGCAGCCTGGGCGGCAGCGGTGACCTGCACGGATTCGCCCTGGAAGTTGCGCGGCGTGAGCGTGAGCTGCCAGACGTAATCACTGTCCTCATCGAGCGACTCCGTCTCCAGTTCCACGGCCAGATCCGCGGCGCCGGCGGGCCGCAGACGGGCCGCCACGGCCACGCTGGTGATGCGCTCCGGGGCGCCGGCGGTGAGGCGGACGCCGCGGGTGATGCCGAGCGCGGTGATGTCGTCCGGCTTCTGGTCCACGCCGCCGTAGGAGCCTTTGACCGTGTAGGGGCGGTGCTTCCAGTAGTAGTGCACCGGCGTCCAGACGCGGACTCGGAGTTCGTGCTTCTGGCCGGGCTTAACGTGGGCGGTGACGTCGTAGGAGTAGGGATCGATGTAGCCTTCATGGCGGCCGAGCCATTTACCATCGAGGTAGGTTTCGGCGTAGTAGTCCGTGGCGTCAAACTCCAGGCGGACGCTCTGGTTGACGAAGCCGGCGGGCAGCTCAAAGGTGCGCTTGTACCACCACTCCTGATAGGAGACCCAGGCGGCCTCGCGCGAATAGATTTGCGCGGCCGGGAGCCATTGCAGATGGGCGGAGCCGGGCACCTGCACCTTGCGCCACTCCGATTTCGGCCCCTCGCCCTTGGGGCCGAAGGCGAGCTCCCACTCGCCGTCCAGCGGCAGGGCGGCGCGGCGGAAGGCGGCGGGTGCTTTGGCGGCGGCTACGACTTTGGGCGGGTTCTGCCGGGCGGCGGGCTGATCGATATGCGCGGCTTTCTCCACCGGCAGTTCGACGCGCACCAGGATGGGCTGGCGCACCCGCCGGGCGTCGGCGCGCGCGCCGAGCACGGTGTTGTTGCGCTGCCAGGAGGGGAAGATCAGCGCCACCGCCGTGGCCGGCTTGGCCGAGCGGGCCTCAAAGCGGCTGGTGCCGGCGCCGGTCCAATCGAGAGAGTCGTCGAGGGAGACGACGCCGAACGCACCGTAGTCCTCTTCCTTGGTGTAGTAGACGAAGCCGCCGCCGGGGGGGTGCTTCCAGGTGCGCGCAGCGATGTCGTGATCCGGCGGCTCACCGCGGCCCGGGCCGGTGGGCCACTGGTATTCGCCGCAGTCCACGAAGCGATTGAATGGCAGGTGGGGCAGGGCGCTGAGACTGGCGAAGCGGAAGCCCCCGGCGGCGCGCCAGAGGAGCGCCGGACTGGCGGCGGTCAGCTCCAGGGACCAGGTCCCCGCCGCCACTCGCACCGCCAGCGGGCCGGCCTGGATGGAACCCTCCGTCAGCTTCACCGGGCCGCTCAGGGCGGACCAGCCGTCGTTGGGACCGGCCAGGGGCGAGGGCGGCCCTGTGACCTTCGGCCCGGTGGCGTGGATGTCGTTTTTGTCGCGTTGCTCGGGTGTCATCTCCACCAGATTCAACGCGCGCTGGGGACCGGCCTGGAGTGGATAGGCCTCGACGATGTGGCCGGTGGCGGGGTCGAGGACGACCCGCAGACGCGCGTTGGCCACTTCGATGCGGCCCGAGGGCAGGAGCCGGGCCGAGACCTGCGGGGGGAACTCACCCGGCACGGCCTCGCAGCAGGTCACGCGATATTCAGCCATCTGCCCGCCGATCAGTGTTGCCGGGAAGAGCAGTTCCTGGCCCAACACCTGCCAGGGCAGTTCCTGGCCGGCGGGATTGGTGACGCGGTAGCCGGTGCGCTGGCCGCCCACTTTGGCCAGGGGCACGCGGACGATTTCTGAGTCGCGGCGTTCAATGCCGGTGGGCTCCTCCAGCTTCACCGTCCAAGTCTGCGCCGCCTGTGTGGAGGCAGCGGCCAGGGCCAGCACCAGGAAATTCGAGTACACTGAGGAGCGGTTCATTTGGATCTTTCCTATTTTATGCCGAAGCCTATGGATCTCAGCCAAGTACTGACGGAACAGGTCAACTCCGCCTCCGTCGATTTCGACACGTTGCCCACCGAGCAGCTGCTCGCCATCATCAACAGCGAAGACCGCAAGGCGGCCGACGCGGTGGAGCGGGCGCTGCCGCGCATCGCCGAAGCCGTGGACGCCATTGCGGCGGCGCTGGCGGACGGCGGGCGGCTGTTCTACACCGGGGCCGGCACCAGCGGCCGGCTGGGCGTGCTGGACGCCAGCGAGTGCCCGCCGACGTTCAATGTGCCATCCGGACTGGTAGTGGGCTTGATTGCCGGGGGCGAGGTGGCCTTGCGCTCCGCCATCGAAGGTAGCGAGGACTCGCCGGAGGCGGGCGCGCGGGACCTGGCGGCGCACGGATTCTCGGCCAAAGACGTGCTGGTGGGGATTGCGGCCAGCGGCCGGACACCGTACGTGCTGAGCGCCATCGACGCGGCCAACCGGATGGGGGCGGTGACGGTGGGCGTGGTGTGCTCGCCGGGCGCGCCGATCTCGGCTCGCGTGCGGATCCCGATTGAAGCTTTGGCCGGACCGGAAGTGATCACGGGTTCCACGCGCCTGAAGGCCGGCACGGCGACGAAGATGGTGTTGAACATGTTGTCCAGCGGGGCGATGATCCGGCTCGGCTACGTGTACTCGAACCTGATGGTGAACGTGCAGCCGCGGAACGAGAAACTGGTAGACCGGGCGCAGCGCATCATCATGGCATTGGCGGGGGTGGACCGCGAAAGGGCGGCTGTGCTGCTGAATGAGTCTGGCCGCAATGTGCGGACGGCGATTGTGATGGGGCGGCTGGGCGTGGGGCGCGAGGAGGCGGAGCGGCGCCTGGGCGAGTGCGGCGGCCGGTTGCGCGCCGTGATCGGCTAGAATGCTATCCATGAAGCACTCAGCCGGGTTCCTTGCCATTGTCAACGACGCGAAGGCGCGCGTGCGGGAGATCGACATTGCGACGTATCAGGAGATGCGGGCGGCCGGCTTGCCGCACATACTGATCGACACGCGCGAAGAGAGCGAATGGACCGCCGGGCACGCGCAGGATGCGATCCACCTGAGCAAGGGGATCATTGAACGCGATATCGAGGCCCGCGTGCCGGATCACGACGCCACGCTGGTGCTCTATTGCGGCGGCGGGTACCGGAGCGCGCTGGCGGCCGATAACCTGCAAAAGATGGGCTATACGCAGTGCATTTCCCTGGATGGCGGTTGGCGAGCTTTGAGCGAAAGCGGGTTGCCGTTGGAGAAATAGGCGTTACCGGAGCGCCTTTTGCAGCGTCACGGCGAGGGCGTAGCCGATGACGAGCAGCGAGACGACTTCGATCATGCGGACGAAAAGGATGAGGCGCGGGTTCATGAACTCGAAGCGCAGGAGCAACGCGCTGATCACGGCGACGTAGACCACGTATGGGTTGATAGCCAAGCCATAGTAGTTCATGTAGGCGACCAGGGCGAAGTAGTACAGCAGCGGCCAATTATTGTCCGGCTTGACCTGGAAGCGCACGGCCACCAGCCAGGCCGTCGCCAGGACCAGAACCAACAAAAGCACGAGACCGGCATTGTTCATAACGGCGTCCGGCGAAATGGGCTAGAAAGTCCATAATACGCTGGTATAGCCGGTGTGCGCGCGATAATTCTGCTGGATGAGCAGGTCTTCTTCGTAGCGGTAATATTGGTATCCGAAATTCCACCTAATTTTGGGGGTGATCTTCACGGAGATGCGCGCCAGGGGCGAGTCGAAGTTCATGGGGAACACCTGAACGGCGCGAAAGGCGGGCAGCTCGGGCCCGGCTGGGCGGCCGGGTTGGCCGGTATCGCGGCTGGTGGTGAAGCCGGCGTAGAGATCCACACGATCCTTGAGGGCGACGTGGGCGCCCAGGTGGCCGGTGTGCAGATTGCTGAGGAAGATGGACTGCTGCCGGCTGACGAGCGCCTGCGCCAGGAAGTAACCGATACCGGTGACGGTGCCGGCGTGAAGCTTGGCGTAGCCGCCTTCCAGCGAGAACCAGTCGCGTGGATTCCAGGAGCCGTCGACGCCATAGTGGCGGGACTTCGAACTGTGGGCGAACAGCGTGGTGGAGTTGGAGTTGTTGGCCACGCGAGCCAGCGCGCTGAGAGAGAAGACGCCGGGACGCCAAGTCAGGCGGCCGGAGTAGCCTTCGTAGTTCTTCTCCGAGATTGGATAGAAGGGGCGGTCCTGCCGCCCGAGTTCGCCATCCACGGCCAGTAGCATGGTCCGGACCGGCTTGATGCGGATGCCGGCCGAGCCGGCGCTGAGGCGGTTGTTCTGAGTGGAACGGATCTCGCCCGGGAATCCCTCTATGATTACCTGCTCCACGCTCTTGATCTCGCGTTCGGAGTACTGGTAGCCGCCGCGCACGGCGACCCAGGGGCGGATCTGGAGATGGGCGTCGGTGACGTTGGAGAGACTGCGAATGCCCAGGTACTGGAAATTCACAGTGGTGAGATCGAGTGAACCATTGTTGATTTCGGTATAGGTGGAGCGGCCCTCCATCCTGGTTAGATGGTAGGCGGTGTGGTTGGTGATGGTCAGGGTGGAAGTGGGGAATAGGCTGAGGGTGACGTGGCCGGTGGTGACCGGCCGGCGGGCGTTGCCGCCGACGGCGATCTGCCTGTTTTGGGCCGCTCCAAAGCGGTTCACGCCGAGTGCCGCCTCGCTGTAAGAGAAGTCCCGGTTGCCGTTGGAGTAGGTGAAGCGGCCATTGACGGCCCATCGTTCGCCGCGTTCCCGGAAGAGGCTGAGGCGGAACGACGGCGTGGTGCCCTGGTACGGCTCAGTGGCTCCGTAGCTGGTCAGGCGTGTGCGGTCCGCCGGATTGGCGCCGGCGCTGGGCGCGGTGAGGGCAAGGGGCGTCTCCTCGCGGTACTGTTCGAAGACCTGCATCCAGTTCAAGCGGATGCCGAAGGCGCGGATCTCATTGCCGAAGCGGTATTCGTTCTGGCGGCGGTGGACGTTGGCAAAAAGGGGGAACTCGTCGCCGCGGATTCCGTCGAAGGCGTTGGTGGTGGTCAGAGCGGCGCCCTGCTGGAGGGCGCGGCTGAAGCCGAAGAAGAAGCGGACTTTGGATTGCGGCAGAAGAGTGACATCGTGATCCTGCAGGCGGCGCACGGTGTCCATGGCGTGCTGGCCGCCGCTGATGGCAAGTGCCGGATTGAAGTACTGGTTGGACCGCCAGAGCATGTCGTAGCTGTACACGCGGTTCCTGGCCAGGCGAAGGTTGGCGGATTGATAGGGATCGTTGCCCAGGCCCTGGGTGGACAGAGTGAGGTCATCGAAGAAGCCGCCATGGCCGTCCTTGGATTTCAACGCGAAGCGGCTGCCCAGCAGCCGGATGCCGTTGCCGAAGTTGACGTCGCTGCGATACTTGCCCTCGTTGCCGTCGACCGAGTGGAAGCGGTAGCCGAGTTCCCAGGACTGGACCAGATTGTAGTTGCCGATGGACTGGCCGCGGGCCTCGCCGACCTTTTCGTCAGTGGGCGCGACGGTGTTCTGGGCGTGGAGCGCGAGCGCGGCGGCGAGACACAGAAGGGTGGTTCTCATCGGAGGAACCTCCGGTCGCTATTGGAGCCGTGTATGCGGACGTGGCAGGTGATGCAGTTCCTGAATCGCGGATCGGCCATGTTGTGGGAGGTGGGCGTGAGCTTGACACCATCGCCCTGCCGGCCGAAGTCCCCGGCGCCGTTGTGGCACTCCAGGCAGGTGGTGAAGACCGCCGGGCGGCGCAGCATCTTCGCGTTGGCCGTGCCGTGGGGGGCGTGGCAGGAACCGCAGCCATCGACGCGGACGGCGGCGTGCTCAAAGGCGAAGGGGCCGCGCTTGTCGATGTGGCATTTCATGCAGGGCTCCTCATTGCCAAGGGAGGCCTGCATCATGCGCGGCCGGCCGCCCATGCCGGAGCCGGGCGCGGCGGCGCCGTGGGGGTTGTGGCAGTCCGAGCACTTCATGAATCCCTCATTGACGCGGTGCTTGAAGGGCAGAGAGAACTGGGCGCGGACGTTGCCGTGGCAGGAATAGCAGACGTCGCGCTGCTCGGTGGTGGCCAGGAGGAACTTGGGCGACTTGGCTTTGTGAATGGAGTGGCAGGAGGTGCAGGCGACCTGCGCGAGGGAGTGGGAGGAGCGGCGGATGTTGGCGCGGCCGAGGGTTTCGGCGTGGCAGCGCAGGCAGGCGTCCAGGATCCGCTTGGGCGTCATGGTGGAGAAGGCGGCCCCGATGGTTGCCTTGCCGCCGCGCGCGGCGAGATGGCCGCTGGCTGGCCCGTGGCAGCCCTCACAGCCGGTGTCGGCCGGCGTCTCCTTACCGGAGGCGACGCTCTTGTAGTGGGGATTCCGGTAGAAATCGACGGTGATGTTGGGGTGGCAGGTTTTGCAGGCCGTGCCGCCGGTGTATTCCGGCGGGGCGGCGGCCCAGGCGAGCCCGCACCACAGCCAGAACAGAGCGAGATGTGGACCCTTGATTGGCGCCATTTGTCTTAGAGTAACCCGCGGCCGGGTTTCCAGTTGCTTTGACAGTGTTTGCGGAGCGGGGGAACAGAATTCGCGGTGGCGCCGGGCCTCAGGGCCCGTCATGAAATAAGCACTCCAACCGCTTGCTAACGCGCGCGGCTCAGAACCCGATTCCGAGCCGCGCGCGGGAGCAAGCAGGCGTCTTGCTGCCCCGCGGCCGCCCTTGCCCGCCGCCATTCCGAGCCGCGCGCGGGAGCAAGCAGGTGTCTTGCTGCCCCGCGGCC
>JBBQLF010000007.1:0-21119 GCA_038327695.1 Bryobacterales bacterium | reverse complement strand
ACGGCCCGGTGGATATCACGGGTCTCTACTGGCACCTGGTGGATTTGATCTGGATCTACGTTTTCCCGTTGATGTACTTAATTTCCTAAGGAGGCCCCACAGACATGGAACACACTGCTGAACATACCGCTGAACATACTCATCCCGTAACGGGGCCGAAGACTTACGGTGCGGTGCTGGGCGCCTTGCTGGTGCTGACTGTGGTGACGGTTCTGGCGTCCTACATGGACTTTGGGGCGATGAACACTGTGGTGGCGCTGCTGATCGCTACGGTGAAAGGGTCGCTGGTGGCGCTGTTTTTCATGCACCTGCGGCACGACAAATTCAACGCGGTCATCTTTGTGGGCGGGCTGCTGTTTCTGGCGATCTTCATGATCTGGACGCTGTTCGACATTGGCACGCGGGTCACCGTACTGCCCTCCAACCTGAAGGCGCCGGTCCAGGCGTTTCCAGGGGCGCCATTGAACAAGCCCGTACGGCCAGCCACGGGGCAACCGCTGGGCGCACCAGCGCCCTGAGGTGGCCGTGGAGGCGGGCGGCGGGCCGCTTCAACGGCGGCCCAAGCCAAGCTTTACTCCGCGCGGGTCACGTTTTCGGCCTGCAAACCCTTGGGGCCCGTTTTCAGTTCGAATTCCACTTCCCAGCCTTCATCGAGCGAGCGGTAACCGGACATCTGAATCGCGCTGAAATGCACGAATACGTCCTCGCCGGTGTTCCGTTGAATGAAGCCATAGCCCTTGGCTGAATTGAACCACTTCACGACGCCTTTTTCTCTCACGGCAACATCTCCTGATTTGTACTTCCGGACGGCTGACACCGATTGCTCACCTGGCGACTGCTTCTGGGGAGTCCCCTCGGCGAACAGAGGGATGTCGAAGATCCAAGCGGGCACGGTAAGGGCCCACTTTTCATACGGACTCTTCAAGTATGGGGAAGGGTTCAGAAATCTTTCGGGGCTGATGCCGTAGACTGGAGCAACGGCGATGAGTTACCTGATGACAGCGCGGGAGGGCCGCGTCCTCCGGCTGACGCTCAACAATCCGGAGAAACGGAATGCCTTGGACCGGGCGGCCTGCCGGGAGTTGGCGGCGGCATTGAGTGAGGCTGCCGGGGACCAGAGTGTGGGGTGCGTGTTGCTGGATGCGGCTGGGACTGTGTTTTCGAGTGGACTGGACATGGAGGAACTGCTGGAGCCGGGCGGTCCGGAGACGGACGAGTTGCACGAGCAGTTGTTCGCGTTTGGGGCGGGGTATCGGAAGCCGGTGGTGGCGGCGGTGCAGGGCGCGGCGCTGGGGGCGGGCTTGGGATTGATCGCCAACTGCCACGTCACTGTGGCCGCTCAGGGGACGCAGTTCGGATTGACCGAGATCCGGGTGGGGTATTGGCCGTTTGCGGCCTTTGGCGCCTTGACGCGGGCCATGGGAGAGCGGCGGACCCTGGAACTCTCCTTGACCGGGCGGATATTCGGCACCAACGACGCGCAAGCGTATGGACTGATTCATGAGGTGACACCGGCGGTGGAACTGGACGACCGGGCCTGGGCGCTGGCAAGGCACCTGGCGTACTCCAGTCCGGCGGCGATCCGGCTGGGTTTGGAGTGCGGATGGGGCGCAGACGCGGCGGAGTGCGCCGGAAGGGCACGGCGGACGGCGGATTTCCGGGAGGGCGTGCAGGCCCTCAAGGAGAAGCGTAAACCAGAGTGGCTACCCGGCGTCCTGTAATTCCTGAATCAGATCGAGCGTACGGCGGGCCTCCTGCTCGTTGATGGTCTGGATGGCGAAGCCGACATGGACGAGCACGTAGTCTCCCAGTTTGGCCTCTGGCGTGTAGGCGAGGGACACCTCCTTGACGATGCCGCCGAAAGAGACGCGGCCCATTCGAGATAACTCGTCCGAGCCTAGGATGTCGATGAGTTCTCCCGGCACTGCCAGGCACATTGGGGGGCTCCTTTCTCCTTGCTCCTTACTCCTTACTCCGTTCCGGAACCTATTCGTAGGCGATCTTCATCGCGTCCATGATGCCCTTCATATAGCCGATGGCGAAGACCTTGCCGCCCATGGCGTAGCCGGGCCGGTCATTGCCTTCGCCTTCGAGGGTGGGCGCGTGATCGGGCCGCATGGCGCCGCGGAAGCCACCATCGCTGTACACCTTCAAAATGCGGGCCATATCGGTGGGGCCGTTGTCGTGGAAGGTCTCCCGGAAGAGTTCTCCCTGGCCCTGGATGTCGCGATAGTGGACGAAGAAGATTTTCTTCTTGCGCAGGAACTCCTCGGCCAGGGAGTAGACATCCTCGCCCATGGCGACAAAGTTCGCCTGGCAGTAGGTGATGCCGTTGACCTTGCTGGGGACTATGTCCATCACGCGCCGGTAGTTGGCGCCGCTGATGAGGATGCGGCCGATGCCGCGCAGCTTGGGAATGGGCGGATCGTCAGGGTGGAGCGCCATGTTCACGCCGGCGCGTTCGGCCACCGGGATCACCTGTTTGAGGAAGTACTCCAGGTTGGACCAGACCTTCTCCTGGCTGACCTCGCCCCATTGCGTGAGGCCCTGCGACATGGCGTCCTTGTTGTCGAATTCCGTGGTCAGGGCGCCGCCGCGCTCGGCCACGTTGACCTTGGTGCGGTACCAGCCCAGGCCCGCCATGAAGTTGTAGCAGAGCATGTTGACGCCGATCTTGGCCAGTGCGTCGATGGCGGCCTTGTAGTTTTCGATCTCCTCATCGCGGCCGTCGAGGCCCAGCTTGATCTTCTCGGCGGGCACGGGGTGGCTTTCGACGCCGGCCATTTTCAGGCCGCTCGCTTCCATCTCGTTCTTGATTTTGGTCAGGGCGGCGACGTATTCCGAGCGATGCACCTTGGCGAGCGCGCCGTTGACGCTGACAATGGCATGGTTGATGCCGATCTGCTTGGCCAGCCGGAAGCGGGACGTCTCTCCGGGGTTGAGGATCTCCGCCAGTTGGATGACACCTTTGCCCGGAGCAGGGACAGTGGGCCGCACGCCGGCGGTGGCCGCTCCGGTGGCCGCCAGAGCCGCCATGCTGCCTCGAATGGCATCTCGTCGAGTCAATATGCTCATGGTCGTGAATCCTTCCCTCTACGGCAAGATAATATCAAATCCGGCTCACCGGGTTGCGTGTGGCCTTCGATTGTTGAATGCTTAAATCAGGAGATTTGAGTTCTTTTTACTATTTTTATGCGCCGCGCACTATTTTGCCTCATCGCTACTCTCAGTCTGGCTGCCGCTCAGACGCCGCAACCGCTGCCTACGAACAGAGAGGAGTTGCTCCAGCGGCTGCCGCGCGGTGAGTGGTGGCTCTCTCACGCCATTGGCGACCTGATGCCGTTTTGGATTCATCCGGATGCGTTGGGCAAACCGCTGGGTGCATTTCCGGCCACGCGCTGCGACGATGGAACGCTGCCGGCGTATGAGAAGAATCTCTGTCCGGAGATTCGAAACAACGGCTGGCTGTATTCCGACCGCCAGCGTTACCTGGTGGCGCTGTCACGGCAGATCTACGGTTACGGCGTCCTGTTTCACCTGACGGGCGATCCCATGTTCATGGACTACATGAGGGCGGGCGTCCAATACCTTCGCGCCAACGCCTTTGATCGCTCGGGCGGCGGGATGGCCCAAACGCAGGATCCCGCCACCGGGGTCTGGGGCCCCAAGCGTGAGTTTCGCGATCCGCAACAGCTCGCTTATGGATTATTGGGCATCTCGTTTTACTACTACCTGACGCGCGACCCCGAGGTGCTGCCGGACATCCTGGCCGTCAAGAACTACATTTTCGAAAACTACTACAGCCCGAAGACCGGCGCTTTGAACTGGATGCTGGCCGACAACGGAACGGCGCGGGCGGACCAGAAGAAATTGACGGCACAACTGGACCAGATGAATGCCTACCTGGTGATGCTGGCGCAAGCCCTGCCGCCGGATCAGCAGGAGGATCTGAAATGGGCCTGCGTCTCGCTCTCTTACATCATGATCGGCCAGCTCTATTCGGCCCAGGAGAATGTCTTCTTCCTGCAGGTAAACAAGCCGTCGGATCTGGATCTGGAGGGGACGGGCACCACCGATTTCGGCCACTCCATCAAGGCGATGTGGATGATCCGCAACACGGGCCTGATGGCGGGAGACCGGAACCTGGTCGAATTCGCCGAGACCAATGGACGCCGGATTCTCGATCGCGCCTACCTGGCCAACAACGGCTCCTGGGCCAACGCCCCGCTGAAGGGCAAGCAGATTGACATCAACAAGAGCTGGTGGATTTACGCTGAGCTCGACCAGTTTGCCGGCTCGCTCGCCATGACGGACCCGATGGCGGCCAAGTACCTGCCCAATACGCACAACTACTTCTTCCAGTACTTCCCCGATAAGCGGTACGGCGAGATCTGGACGACCATCGACGGCAAGACGAACCTGCCGCTGAACGACCAGCCGAAGGCATGGCCGTGGAAGAATGCCTACCACTCGCTGGAGCACGCCCTGGTGGGTTACATCACCAGCCAGCAGATCTTCGGCGAAGCGGTCACGCTGTACTACAACTTCCAGAGCCGGCCGGCGGAGGCCACGATCCGGCCGTACTACTATTCGGCGCGCATCGAGTCTCTCACCGCGAGGCCGGACGAGCGCGGCAGCGAGATCCAGAAGGTGGTTTTCCGGGACGTGCGCTAGCGCCGCTATGAGCCGGCCGCTCTCCATCCGAGTCCACCCGCGCGACAACGTCGCCATCGTCGTCAGTCCGGACGGCCTCACGCTGCGTGAGTTCATCCCGCAATCGCATAAGGCGGCGCTGGCTGACATTGCCGCCGGAGAACCGATCCTGCGATACGGCCAGATCATCGGGCTGGCGGCGCGCGATATCCCGCAAGGCGCGTGGGTCCGCGAAGAGTACCTCACTCTGCCGGCGGCGCCTTCGCTGGACGACTTGCCGCTGGCGACGGCGGTGCCGGCGCCGCTGCCGAGGCTGGATGGTGTGACGTTCGAGGGCTACCGCAACGCCGACGGCACGGTGGGGACCAAGAACCTGCTGGGTATCTCAACGACGGTGCAGTGCGTGGCGCCATCGGTGGAGTTTGCGGTGGGCCGGATCCGCGCCGAGTTGCTGCCGCGGTTCCCGAACGTAGATGGTGTGATGGCGCTGACGCATCCGTACGGCTGCGGTGTGGCGATCGACGCGCCAGGGGCGGCGGTGCCCATACGGACGCTGCACAACCTGGCGCTCCACCCGAATCTGGGCGGCGCGTTGATGCTGGTGAGCCTGGGGTGCGAGAAGTTGCAGCCAGCGCGGCTGATGGGCGGTGATTCGCCGTTCGTGATTCGCCTGCAGGACCGGCAGCATCACGGATTCGGCGACATGGTAGCGGCGATGATGCGGATGGCCGAGGAGCGGCTGACGGAGCTGAACCGGCGGGCGCGCGTCACCTGCCCGGCGTCGGAGCTGGTGGTCGGATTGCAGTGCGGCGGCAGCGACGCTTTTTCCGGGGTGACGGCAAACCCGGCCGTGGGACACGCCGCCGATCTGCTGGTGCGGGCCGGGGCGACCGTGTTGTTCTCCGAAGTGACGGAGGTGCGCGACGCGGTGCATCTGTTGACGCCGCGCGCCGCCACGCTGGATGTCGCACGCGCCCTGATTCGCGAGATGGCATGGTATGACGAATACCTGCGGGCGGGCGCGGCCGATCGCAGCGCCAATCCGACGCCGGGCAACAAGCGGGGCGGCCTGTCCAACGTGGTGGAGAAGGCGCTGGGATCGATCGCCAAGGCGGGCACGACGGCGTTGCAGGCCGTCACCGGGCCGGGCGAGAGAGTCACGGCGAAGGGCCTGGTTTTCGCCGCTACGCCGGCGAGCGATTTCATCTGCGGCACCCTGCAACTGGCCGCCGGGATGAACATGCACGTCTTCACGACCGGAGAAGGGACGCCCTACGGACTGGCGCTGGCGCCGGTTCTGAAAGTCTCGTCGCGCACGGCGCTGGCGGAGCGGTGGCCGGATCTGATTGATATCGACGCGGGCCGCATCGCCAGCGGAGACGCCAGTATCGAGGACGTGGGCCGCGAGATCTTCGATCTGATTTTGGACGCCGCCAGCGGACGGCGCCGGACGTGGGCAAACCACTGGGGTCTTCACAACGCCCTCGCTTTGTTCAACCCCGGCCCAGTGACGTAGAATACGTGCACACATGCCATCCGGCAACGAACTGCTCCTGCTGACGCTGGGCGCCATCGCGCTCCTGCTTTTTCTGATTCTGGTGGGGCGCCTGCACGCGTTTCTGGCGCTGCTGCTGACGTCCATGACGTTCGGCCTGGCGTGCCGGATGGAACCGGTGAAAGTGCTGAAGTCCATGCAGAACGGCTTCGGCGAAGCGTTGGGTTTCATTGCCGTGGTGGTTGCGCTGGGCGCCATGATCGGGCGGTTTCTGGAGCACTCCGGCGGCGGGCGGGCGCTGGCGGAGGCGCTGCTGAGCCGCTTCGGGCGGGATCGCGCGGCGTGGGCGGTGCTGGTGGCGGCGTTCCTGATTGGCCTGCCCATCTTCTTTGAAGTCGGATTCATCATCCTGGTGCCGATCGCGTGGAGCCTGGCCCGGGAGTCGAAGAAATCGCTCCTGTTCTACGGGCTGCCGATTGCGGCGGCGCTGACCGTGACGCATGCCATGGTGCCGCCGCACCCTGCGCCGGCGGCGGCGGCGGCGCTGCTGGGCGCGGACCTGGGCAAGGCGATTCTGTACGGGGCGCTGGTCTCCATTCCGATGGCGATCGCGGGCGGCATTTTCTATGGCAAGTGGATCGCGAACCGCTTGTTCATCCCCGTGCCCGCGCGCGCCGCGGATGAATCACACGCATCGGATGGCATGCCGCCGCCGCACGTCGGGCTGGTGGTTCTGCTGGTGACGCTGCCGGTGATGCTGATCTTCGCCGCCACCGCAGCCGCCAATACCAAGAGCGCGCTGACGCCGGCCCTGTTGTTTGTGGGCCATCCGTTCACGGCGTTGACGATTACGGCGCTGGCCGCGATGTACGTGTTCGGATTCCACCGCGGCATGGACCGCAACGCAGTGGGCAAGATGGCCACTGAAGCGTTAGCGCCGATTGGCACGCTGCTGGCGATCATGGGCGGCGGCGGGGCTTTCAAACAGGTGATCGTCGATTCCGGCGTCGGGCCGTACGCGGGGCAGTTGCTGGCATCGTCCAGCATTTCGCCGTTGCTGCTGGCGTACGCAGTGGCGGCGGCGATGAGAGTCGCGCAGGGCTCAGCGACGGTGGCGATTATCACGGCGGCGGGCATCGTGGCGCCGCTGGTGAAAGACTTGCAGGGCTACACGCCGGAGATGATTCTGCTGGCGCTGTGCTGCGGCGGGACGGTATTGTCGCATGTCAACGACGCGGGCTTCTGGCTGGTGAACGAGTCTTTCGGCATGACGGTGCCGCAGACGCTGCGTTCGTGGACGGCGATGAAAGTGATCACTTCGTTTGTGGGCATCGCGATCGTCATGGCGGCGCAGGCGATCCTGCATTAAGGGCTGGTGGCGGAACAACCTTGCCAGCCCGGCACGCCCGCTTGCTGACGCGCGCGGTTCGGAAGCGAGGAGGACAGCGCTTGCTGACGCGCGCGGTTCGGAAGCGAGGAGGACACCGCTTGCTGACTCGTGCGGTTCGGCAGCGGGGGGCACTCCTGCAAGCGGTCACCGCACTAGGGGCCTATGTCTTGTCCGGCTTCAAAACCGCGATGAAATCCAGATTGCGGTAGAGCTGGTTGTAGTCCAGCCCGCAGCCGATGACGAAGCGGTCTGGAATCTCGAAACAGCGGAAGTCGATCTGGAGCGGGACGATGCGCCGCGTGCTGCGGTCCAACATGGTGCAGAGCGCGATGGAGTTCGGCCCGCGGCCGGAGAGGTGCTGCAACAGGTAACGGGCCGTGAAGCCCGTATCGACGATGTCCTCCACCAGCAGGACGTCCTCGCCCTCGATGGATTCATCGAGGTCCTTGGAGATGCGCACCACGCCTGGCGCCGAGGAGTGATCGCCAAACGACGAGATGGCCAGAAAGTCCATCTTGATCGGAATGGTGAGTTCCCGGGCGAGCGCCGTCATGAAAAAGACAGAGCCCTTCAGCACGCCGACCAGCTTCAGGTTCCCATCCTTGTAGCGCTCGGAGATCTCGGCCGCCACTTCCTTTACCCGGTCGCGGATCTGCACATCGGAGAACAGCACGCGCTCAATCATCGGCATCGCCGGCGTTTTCATGATTCCCCCTACTCGCTCTACTCGGCCTGAACGGCCAAGCCATACTTTAAGACTAGATCCTGCAGGTCTTTCTGGTAAAACACCTGGATGTTGACATGCGGGTAAATCTCGCGCAGCAGCCGGATCTTCCGGTTCTTCTTGGTGACCAGCGACTGCTTCATCGTCGTGAGTTCCACATAGAGATTCGATTCCACCAGAAAGAAGTCCGGCGTGAAGGACTCCATCACTTTGCCCTGCTCGTCCCACTTGACCGGGAAGCTACGCGGTTCATACTCCCAGGCGATGCGGTAGAAATCGAGCAGCCGCGCAAACGTCTCCTCGCTGGGGTGGCTGAACTGGACTTTATTCCAGTGGGCCGGTTCGCCGGGCTGAATGCCATGGGCTGCCAGGCGCAGTCGGATTCTGAACTGCAACTGTGCCTCGGCCGCGGGGGACAGATAACCGATCTGGTCCAAGGCGCGCGCGCGGACCGCGGCCTCAATCAGCTCCGCCTGGTGAGAAGCGTCCAGCGTCTCAGCATTCAAGGTGATATCAAACGTCTCCGGCGCGGCGGTGGCCCTTCCAAATCGCCCCTTGCGCACGGCCCGGATGGCGACAGCCCTGTCCTGCAAGCTCTTCCTTGCGGCGGCCCGGTCCAGGCGGTCATCGAGCATGGCGTTGCCGAGCCGTCTGGCCAGCGGGGCTACCACCCGCACGCGCAGCACCGCCGGATAGCTGCGGAACAGCAGTTCAGCGCCGTCCACGCCCACTACGAGATTCGATTTCGATGCCACGCGGAGCAGGATGGAGGCGGCCATATCCGGCCAAGCCCGGGAATGGGTGTCGATGACCGGCCCGAACTCCTCGGCCAGCATGGTGTCCAGCTTATCGGCGCTGATGTGGGAGTAGCCGAGCCTCTGGGCCGCAAGTTGTGCAACCTCGCGCGCGCGGCATCCCGGCTCCCCAGACACAGTGACTACTGCCATGTAACATGCTCATAATATCGTAGGTAAGACATCGCCATGCGCCAAACACGCCGAACTTTCGTTAAAACAATTTCCGCTCTCACTGTTTCGGCCCCGGCCTGGGCCGCCGGCCGCGAGATTCGCTGCGACATCGCCATCGTCGGCGCGTCCACGGGAGGCTGCGCGGCGGCCCTGGCCGCCTGCCGCGCGGGGCTGCGCGTGGTGCTGACGGAAGAGACCGATTGGATCGGCGGCCAGCTCACCAGCCAGGGCGTGCCTCCGGACGAGCACCCGTGGATCGAGTCTTTCGGAGCCACGCTGGCGTATCGCACTTATCGCAACGGCGTGCGCCAGTACTACCGCGACCACTACCCCCTAACGCCGGAGGCGCGCGCCAGCATGCGGCTGAACCCGGGCGGTGGATCGGTGTCGGCCATCACGCACGAGCCGCGCGTTTCGCTGGCCGTGCTGGAGGCCATGCTCGCCCGCTACCAGAGCGCCGGCCTGCTGACGATCCTGCTGGAGCACAAACCGAAGTCGGCCGCGGTCCAGGGCGACCGGGTGGAATCTGTCACGCTGCAGAGCCTGCGGCATGGCGCGGACAAGACAATTCACGCCCCCTACGTCCTGGACGCCACCGAGATGGGCGACCTTCTGCCGCTGACGAAGACCGAATTCGTCACCGGCTACGAGGCCAAGTCTCAGCCCGCCAATCACCAGGCCTTCACGGTCTGCTTCGCGCTGGGTCACGAGCCCGGCGCCAACCATGTCATCGACAAGCCGGAGGAGTATTCCTTCTGGCGCGACTACGTGCCGCAGATGACGCCGGCCTGGCCCGGTAAACTGCTTTCGTGGAGCATGACGGACCCGTTTTCAATGAAGCGGCGCGAGGTCTTCTTTGATCCCACTCTGCAGACTAAGGGTCCGGGATTGAATCTGTGGCTTTACCGGCGGATCGTCCAGAGCGGCATTCACCAGCCGGGCTTCTGCCGCAGCGAGGTCACGCTGGTGAACTGGCCGCAGAACGACTACTGGCTGGGCAACCTCTACGGCAACAGCGCCGAGGAAGCGGCCGGCCATCTGAAGCGGAGCAAACAGTTGTCGCTGTCCTTGGTTTATTGGATGCAGACCGAGGCGCCGCGGCCGGATGGCGGCGCGGGCTGGCCAGGCCTGCATCTGCGGCCCGACATCATGGGGACCGACGATGGCCTGGCTAAGTACCCATACATCCGCGAGTCCCGCCGCATCCAGGCCGAGTTTACGGTGGCCGATATTCACGTCGGCACGGACGCGCGGATGAAGTACACGGGCAAGTCCAGGGAAGAGGTGACGGCCGAAATTTTCCAGGACTCGGTGGGCGTCGGCAGTTACCGGATCGATCTGCATCCCTCCAGCGGCGGCGACAACTACATCGACGTGAGCTCGCTGCCGTTCCAGATTCCCCTGGGCGCGCTGATACCGAAGCGCATGGAGAATCTGCTGCCGGCGTGCAAGAACCTGGGCGTGACCCACATTACCAATGGCTGCTACCGGCTGCATCCGGTGGAGTGGAACATCGGCGAATCGGCCGGGGCGCTGGCGGCGCACTGCCTGAAGAACAAGCTCCAGCCGCGCCAGGTCCGCAACACGCCCAAGCTGCTGAGCGAGTTCCAGGCAAGCCTGAGCGCACAAGGCATCGAACTCGCCTGGCCCCGCATCACACCCCGATAGGGAGCCGGGTGGTCCAGGTGTCGCCATCCTCGGTACAATCAGAGCAGACGGTCCGCTATTGGCGGACCGCCGCAGCTTATCCCGTTGGCAGAAGGAAGGAACTCAATGCGAAAAAAAGTCACCGTTGTCGGCGCCGGAAATGTCGGCGCCAATTGTGCGTTGCGTCTGGCCGGCAAGGAACTGGCCGATGTGGTTCTGGTGGATGTGGTGGAGGGAGTGCCGCAAGGCAAGGCGCTCGACATCCTGCAGTCCGGCCCCGTGGAAGGCTATGACGTGATGGTGACCGGCGCCAACGACTATGAACCCACGGCGAACTCCGATGTTGTCATCATCACGGCCGGCTTCCCGCGGAAGCCGGGCATGAGCCGCGACGACCTACTGCTGGCCAACTACGAGATTGTGAAGAGCGCCACCGAGCAAGTGGTGAAGTACTCGCCGAACGCGATCCTGATTCTCGTCACCAACCCGCTGGACGCGATGTGCTGGGTGGCTCAGCAGGTGTCGAAGTTCGCCAAGAACCGCGTCATCGGCATGGCCGGCGTGCTGGATACGGCCCGATACCGCACCTTCATCGCGATGGAGTTGGGCGTTTCGGTGGACAGCATCACGGCGCTGGTGCTGGGCGGCCATGGGGACACGATGGTCCCGATTGTCCGGCTCACCACGGTGGGCGGCATTCCGATCACCGAGCTGTTACCGGAAGCGCGGATTCAGGCGCTGGTGGAGCGGACGCGGAACGGCGGCGCCGAGATCGTGAAGTTCCTGAAGACGGGCAGCGCCTACTACGCTCCATCCGCGGCGGCCGTGGAGATGGCGGAGTCGATTCTGAAGGACAAGAAGAAAGTTCTGCCCTGCGCCGTGCTGCTGGAAGGCGAGTACGGCTACCACGGGCTCTATGTCGGCGTGCCGGTGAAGCTGGGCGCGGGCGGCATCGAGAAGATCTACGAAGTGGCGCTCACGGCCGATGAGAAGGCGCAACTGGACAAGAGCGCCGCATCGGTCAAGGAGTTGATCGAAGTTCTCAAGCAGAAAGCCGGGCTGTAAGAGCCGCCCTCAGCGGAGCTTCAGTTCGATCACGGTCGCGTGATCACCAGCCGGGAGTCCGGACACGTGGAGTGTCAGGCTCCCGGCTTTTTGGTCGAACGGGATGGACCGGCCTGAAGCCAGCAGGCGCGCCGAGGCGATCTGCTGCCCGGCGGCAGGGAGCTCGAGATCGCCCTTCGGCCAATCGAAGACGTGAAGGTAGGCAGTCTTGCCCTTGGCTGTGGAGCGGCCGAACGGCAGGCCCTGCCAGGGGCCGTAGGTGGTGCCATAGATGGACGCGCCATTGATCTTGAGCCAGGCGCCGATGGCACGCAGGCGTTCGGCGAATTCAGGTTGAATGGTGCCTTCGGGGGTGGGGCCGACATTCAGTAGAAAGTTGCCGCCCTTGCTGGAGACATCGATGAGCGTGCGAACGAGATCCGTGGAGCTCTTGAAGCGGCGGTCGTTGGCGTTGTAGGCCCAGGTGCCGTTGATGGTCATGCAGGTCTCCCAGGGCTGGAAGTCGGCGGGCTTGGGCGCGGCAGTGACGACGCCGGCGTCTTTAGATCCATCTGTGTGGCCGACCACGGCGCCGCGAGTGGGGATGCCCTTGGGCGTGCGCTGCTCGGGCGTGGCGTAGTCGCCGGGGAGGCCGATGCGGTCATTGATGAGGGCCTGCGGCTGGAGTTCGCGGATCATCTTGTGAATGCGGTGGCCGTCATATTTACGCTGTTCGCCCAGGCCGTCAAACCAGACGACAGCCACGTCGCCGTAGCGGGTGAGTAGTTCACGAACCTGCATCTCCAGGTAGGCCATGTAGAGCGGCCATTCGGGCCGTTCCGGCTCCCCGCGCCAGTTGGTGGCCGATGGCTGGGCAGTGTCGCGGAAACCAGGGTGGTGCATATCGGGCGGGGAATAGTAGAAGCCGAAGGGCAGCTTCTCTTCGCGGGCGGCGGCGGCCAGTTGCGCGGCGATGTCCTTGCCGTAGGGGCTTTTGGTGATCTTGTAGCCGGTGTAGGCGGAGTCGAACATGCAGTAGCCGTCGTGGTGTTTGGAGGTGAAGACCATGTAGCGCTGACCAGCCTCCTTGGCCAGGCGGACGAAAGCGCGGGCGTCGAACTGCGCGGGGTTGAAGGTAGTGGCCAGAGCCCGGTAGCGCTCTTCAGAGATGCCCGGGTAGTTGCCGGGCGTCATGATGGGCCAGGAGGCTTCCACGCTGGCCTGGGAGTAAGGGCCCCAGTGGATGAACATGCCGAACTTCCATTCGTTGAAGCGGGCCAGGCGCGCGGCGGCGGCAGGGTCCTGGGCCGCCAGGAGCGGGGCGAGCAAGAGGGCGAGAGTGCTGAATCTGAGAGTCATGAGAGAGGTTCGTAAAAGAGGTTCCATTCCGCTGTGACGATCATATACAATACGAAACGCAGTGGAGGAATCATCATGGACGAAGGAACAGTCAGAATCATCGCAGGCGTGCTGGCCGTTGTGTGCGTAGCAGTAATCGTGATGCGGAGGAAGAGTAAGAAGAAGACTTCCTCAGAAGACGATTTCTAGGCAGACTCGCCAGGCCCGGATACGTCCGCGCCGGTCTCTCCGCGACAGGATCTCAGACCACACATGGCTTCCCAACCCCCAGCTTCGGACGACCCGCCGAAGATTAACCCGAAGTACGCCAATTTCCGGATGTCCATCCGGCCCTCGCCGATTCATCGCTGGGGCGTGTATGCGGAGGAGTTCGTTCCGAAGGGCCGCAAGATCATGGAGTACACCGGTGAGAAGATCAGCCGCAAGGAGACGTTGCGCCGCGCGGATGCTCCGCTGAACTACCTCTTTACGCTGGATAGCTACTGGACAATCGATGGGAGCGTGGGCGGCAGCGGAGCGCAGTACATCAACCACAGCTGCACGCCGTGCGTCCATGCCTGGATCTACCGGGGCCACATTCTGTATATGGCGGCCCGGGACATTCAGGCGGGCGAGGAGTTAACGATCGATTACCGCTTCGATCACGACGTGCCCAAGGTGCCGTGTGACTGCGCTGCGGCGGACTGCCGCGGCACCATCAACCTCAAGAAAGAGCCCAGGATTCGCAAGAAGGCAGCTAAGAAGGGAACGAAGCGGAAGCGTGCCAAGTGAGCGCACCGTCGCGCTCCAGGGCGAGCAGGCGGTTGTACTTGGCCAGGCGAGAGGAGCGGGTGACCGAGCCGACCTTGATCTGACCGGCGCCCGAGGCGCACGCCAGATCGGCCAGGAAGCTGTCTTCGGTTTCGCCGCTGCGGGCCGAAACCACCGCCCGGAAGCCGGACGCTTTGGCCAGATCGAGCACTTCAAACGTCTCAGTGAGCGTGCCGATCTGATTCATCTTGACTAGTACGGCGTTGGCGGCGCGCCGGGCGATGCCGGCGCGGAGACGCTCCGGGTTGGTGGTGAACAGATCGTCCCCGACCAGTTGCATGGTGGCGCCGAGGCGGGCCGTGAGCAGTTGCCAGCCCTGCCAGTCATCCTGGTCCAGGCCATCCTCCAAAGAGCGGATCGGATAGCGGGCGGCCCAGCGGGCATAGAGTTCCACGAGTTGAGCGGCATCCAGCGAGCGGTCCTCGGAGTGGAGGACATAGCGGCCAGCCTCAAAGAAGTGGGAGGCGGCGGCGTCGATGGCGATGGAGACCTGCTCCAGCGGACGATAGCCCGCCCGGCTGATGGCGGCGGTGAGTACCTGGAGGGCGTCTTCGTTGGATGGCAGGACGGGGCCCCAGCCGCCCTCGTCGGCGACGCCGGTGAGGTGGCAGCCGCGCTCATCCAGGATCAGCCGGGCTGCGCGGTGGATGCCGGCAATCGCCCGCAGGGCCTCGGCGAAGGAGTCAAAGCCGTGGGCGACGGCGAGGAAATCCTGGAACTCCATCTGGCGGCCGGCGTGGAGACCACCGGAAAGAATGTTGACCATGGGGATGGGGAGCTTGGGGCGCCTGCCCGGGTTGCCAAGAGCGGCCAGGGTCATCCAGAGTGGCTCCCGCCGGGCGAGGGAGACGGCGCGGGCGGCGGCGCAACTCACGCCGAGGATGGCGTTGGCCCCGAGGTTGCCCTTGTTGGGCGTGCCGTCGGTCTGGATCAGGCAGCGGTCCAGGGCGGTCTGATCTTCGGCATCGAGTCCGACGACGGCGGCGGCCAGTTGATTGTCCACGTGGGCGCAGGCCCGGCGCACGCCCTTGCCGGCGTAGCGGGCGGGGTCGTGGTCTCGCAATTCCAGGGCCTCGTAGCGGCCAGTGGAGGCGCCGGAGGGCACCTGGGCGGAGGCGGCGATGCCGCATTCGAGACGAACCTCAACTTCGAGGGTGGGGACGCCCCTGGAATCCAGGATTTCCAGGGCGCGGAGTCCGGCGATCGTCAGGCGCATGCAAAACTCCTTTCGAAGGCCTCGGCGGCGTGAGCGGCTGGGCGGTGAATCAGGGCAATGGCGGCGGCGCGAACCGTCTGGCGTTGAGGTTCGGCGCGAATGTATTCGGCAGGCGATTTGCCATCGATGCGGGCCAGCAGCAGGCAACCCAGGTGGCGCATGGCGGCCGGCTCCAGCCAGCCAGGAGGCCCGGTGGACAGGAGCGCCTGCCAGAAGGTCGCGGCGGCCTGCTGGAAGAGTTGCCAACTGTCCGCTCGGTGGAAGGCCTTCAGCAGGAGATGAGTGGTGAGAAAGGCGGCGTCGAAGGACGGATCCCCCCAATGGGCGACCTCCCAGTCTATGATCATCATGCCGGCCGGGGAGATCAAAAGATTTTTCGGACTAAAGTCGCCATGGACGAGAGAAAAGCTGCGGTTCACACACTCATGTATTAGATCCGAGAAGGGTCGTGAGAGCTCCGGATGACGGGATGCGGTGGTGCGGTAATAAGGGTCCACTCGCAAATCACCAAAGACGGTCAGGTCGGCGAACTGCGCTTGCCACTCAGGATGCTTCACGCTCTCCCGGATGCAGGTTCCAAGTAGATGTCCAGCGCGTTCAGCCCAATCCAGGCGGACCTCACCCGCCAGGAGAAGCGATTTCCAGGGTTGGGCATCTGCGGGAGCCGCCTCCATGGCATAGGTGAAGTGCTCGTGATTTTCAAGGAGAATCAGGGGCACTGCACCCGGAGGAAGGACCGGGCGCACGGCGCGTAGCGCGGCGCATTCGCGGAAGATCCGGTCTCTGCTACAAAGCCACTCCTGCTCCACTCTGAGCTTCTCCAGCGACTGCTTGAAGACACAACGCCTGCCGTGTGACTCGACGAGCACGACATGGTTGGAGACGCCGCCGCCGAGGGGCGTGAGGGTCAGCGCCTGCGGTGAACAGCCGAGTTGAGCCGCAATCCAAGGCCGCGCGGCGGGCGAATCCAGTTCCATGGGGATTGGATGATTCTAATACGTGCAGCACCCTGCGCGCCGGGCCAGTCTAGCGGCGCAGGAAACTGAACAGACCGGCCAGGGGCGAGGTCTTGGGCGGAGGCGCCGGGCGCTGCATGCCGGTGAGTTTCCCGGCCAACTTCATGAGGGCCTTGCCGACCGGGGTGGAGGACGGGATGGGCTTTCCGTCCACCAGGGCTCGCTGGACCCCTTCATAATCGCTGGGGATCAGGTGGAACACGTCCGTGTGCAGGGCGGTTCCGATCATGTCGCTGCTCAATCCGATGTCCTCGTGATAGCGGTTGACGATCACACTGATCTTGACGTGATCGATCTGGCTGCGCTCCAGATAGGCCAAAGCGCGCTGGGTGGACTGTAGCGCCGGTAGTTCGTTGGTGGTGATGAGGAGAATCTCGTCGGAACCCCGGGCGATGGAATGGCTCCACTGTCCGTAGGCACTGGCGGTATCCACCACGATGATGTCGTAGAGAGAGCGGGCGAATTCCAGGATGGCCCCGGCGCTGTAGTTTTCGCCGATGGCGTGGACCGGTTGGTCCGGCGCCAGTAGGATATCAATGCCGGAGGACTTGACGACCAGGCCCTTCCAGATGTCCTCGTCCAGGTGGTGGCCGCGGTTGAGTGCCTCCATGAAGCTGTAGCCCTGCCGCAACTTCAACTGGAAAGAGATGGTCCCGGTGAGGGGGTCGAGGTCGACCAGGAGCACCTTGCCGGCGCCGGCCTTTCCGCAATAGTACGCCAGATTGCACGCCACGGTCGAGGCGCCGCAAGCGCCTTTGGCCGGCATGACGCAATAGATCTTGGACTGGCGCACGCCCGTGCCTCCGCGGCTTGCCGAGAGGCGCTCCATCACAGGGATGAAGTGCTCAGCCGTGACGGGCCGGAAGAGGAATTCGGTGGCGCCCTGCCGCAAGGTCCGAATGATGTAGTTGGGATCGTTACCTTGGTGGATGGCCACGATCGGGAGTTTGGGGTCGAGCTTGCAGAGCTCACCCAGCAACGCGGTTGCCGAGTCTTGGTTCACGCTCACATCGACAAAGCAAATGTTGGCACCCTGGTTCTGCAACGCCTCGGCCAACACGGCGCGGGGCGGGTACTGGCGCAGTTCCAGGGCCGGGGAGAATGGCAGATGGGCGGCCAGCAGGGGCGACAGCTCCTCAATGAGGGAGCCGTTCGGGCATACCAGCAGGACCTTCCACTGTCCAAACGTTACGCTCGGTGTGGCGACCGTCATCGGGGTTGCACCGGTCCTTGGGGCTTCACTGTAAGGACGTTATCGGCCACGCAGACGAAAACTTGAGAGGCTTTGGACGGGCCTCCCACTATGTTGGTGGAGTAAAGACCGAGGCCGCACGGAGGTCGTTCCAAACAATGCTCACAGCCAAAGCAAAGCACCCAATAGCCATCTGCGAGACTCAGCCCGTCACGGCCGAGGGACTTCGCATCCTCCTTTCCGGGAGCGACGATCTCCAGTGCCAGTGGTCTGTGCCCAGCCTGAGCGTGGCTCTGCAGTTGAACAAGCAGAGACCAGTGGAGGCAATTCTGATTGACCGGTCGTTCGGGCCGCCGGCGCTGGCCGGCGCCCTGGCGGAGCTGCGGGCTGCCACGCCCGATACCGGCATCGTCGTCTGGGGCCACAGCCTGACGGAGGCTGATGCGCTGGGTCTGCTGCAGAGCGGAGTTCGCGGCGTACTGCGCAAGTCCAGCGACATGTTCCAAATCCTGAGCTGTCTGCGGGCGGTGGTGGGTGGCGGCACCTGGGTGGAAGATAGCGTTTTCCGCGACAGCCGCGCATCCGGACGGCACGGGCGGGCCGAGTTGACAGGCCGGGAGCAGCAGGTGCTGGCACTGGTGGAGCGCGGCCTGAAGAACAGGGAAATCGCCACTGAGTTAGGGATCCGGACCGGGACTGTCAAGATCCACCTGAAGCACATCTTCGAGAAGACCGGAGTGCATGGCCGCTATGGTCTGGCGCTGAACGGGTTGCGGCAGCGGAGCCGGCTGGAAGTGGTGGATTGCCTCGAGTTGTCGCAGACTGCTTAGCCGGGCAATGAGCGAGCGAGCGGCGCGTGGCTCGCGCCCGAATGCTATCCTGGCTTCGTGCGCCAATTCCGGCTTCTTTTCGCCACGTTTTCCCTGTTCTGCCAAGCGGGTGCGATGGCTGTGGCCCCTGGCCGGCAAGCCGCCGACCCGCCGCTCATCCAGACGCTCGCCCGTGAGTTGGACCGGAACTTCCAGGTCCTCAAGAGCAAGGCGGACCCGCCGGCCTACTACATCTCGTACTCCGTGGTGGAAGAGGAGAGTGGCGGACTGTCCGCCACGTTGGGCGCGATTGACGGCCGTAACACCGCTCATCGCCGCAGTCTGGACTGTTCCGTGCGCGTGGGTGGGCCGGAGCTGGATAACTACCACCTCCTGGACGGAGAGCGGCCCAACATCGCCTCCGCCACGTTGCTGCCGGTGGATGACAAGCCCGAAGCGATCAGCCGGTTGGCGTGGGGGATCACCGATCGGGCCTGGCGCACCGCTGCGCAACGCCTGACGCGAGTTCGGAGCTCGAGCAAAGTCCAGTCGGACCAGGGCAAGAAACTCCCCGATTTCTCTACTGAAGAGGCCGTGACGGAGATCCGGCAGGTGCCTAAGCTGCGAATTAACGCTGACGAGTGGGCCCCTCGCCTGCGGCGTCTATCCTCCGAGTTCGGAACAGTGATCGGGGTGTTGAATTCCAGCGTCTCACTCGGCTGGCGGCGTGAGGTTCGGACGTTTGTGAGCACGGAAGGCACGCAGATCCAGCATGGGCGGAGCTTTTACCGCATCACGATTGCGGCCTCGGCGAAGGCGTATGACGGAAATGACATCCAGACGACCGAGAGTTTCGAGGCCGAGGATCCTTCGCGGTTGCCGAAGGACGATGTCATCGCCGCGGCTGTGCGCAAGGTGGGTGGGGACTTGATAAAGCTGCTGCGCGCGCAGGCCGCCGAGCCCTACGTCGGGCCGGCGATTCTCTCCGGACGCGCCGCGGGCGTGTTTTTCCACGAGATCTTCGGCCACCGCATCGAAGGCCACCGGCAGAGGGATGAAACCGAAGGCCAGACCTTCACGACGTCGGTGGACAAACCTGTGCTGCCGGAGTTCCTCTCCGTTCTGTTCGATCCCACTCGAACGACCGTGGAAAAAGTGGACCTGAACGGCTGGTACGCCTTCGATGACGAGGGAGTCCGCGCGCGGCCGGTGCCGCTGGTGCAGAACGGAATCCTGAAGACATTTCTCATGTCGCGCACGCCGATCAACGGTGTGCCCAACTCGAACGGCCACGGACGGGCGCAGGCGGGCTATGAGGTGGTGTCGCGGCAGTCCAATCTCATTGTGGAATCCCGGAAGAAGGTCTCCGACGCCGAGTTGCGGAAGATGCTGATTGCCGAGGCGAAGCGGCAGAACAAGCCCTATGGGTTGTACTTTGAGCAGGTCACGGGCGGCTATACGACGACGAGACGCCAGGGCTTGCAGGCCTTTACGGTGATCCCGCTGGTGGTGTATCGCGTTTACGCCGATGGCCGGCCCGATGACATTGTCCGCGGCGCCGACATTGTCGGAACGCCCCTGACCAGCTTCTCCCGGATTCTGGCGACCTCAGACCGGGCGGAAGTATTCAACGGCTACTGTGGCGCCGAGTCCGGCAACGTGCCTGTTTCGGCGGTCTCGCCGGCGTTGCTGGTGTCGGAGATTGAAGTTCAGCGGAAGCCGGAGAGCAAGGACATGGGGCCGATTCTGCCCCGGCCGAGAGTGGAGGCACTGCCGCAGTGACGAGAAAAGAGTTCCTCCTTGTTGGTTTGACCGGCGGACTCAGCGGCGGTATCGCCAGCGGGCAGAAGGGCCCCGGCCAGCCGCTGGATCCGAACTCGCCGGCAGCGGGGGCCCGCCTGGCGGCGATCCTGGCCAGCGATCCGCTGCTGCGGGCGATTTCCGAAGAGATGATTCGGGCCAAGTCCATGCGGGCACTGGGCCAGGAACCGTACTACATCGAAGTGGCGCTGGACGACGCCGAAGTATTCAACGTCTCGGCTGTTCTCGGAGCGGCCCTGGCACCCTCCCGCAGCCGGCTGCGCCCGGTGCGGGCGTTGATCCGGGTGGGGAGCCCGCAGTTCGACAACACGAATTCCATCTACTCCGATTACCACTCCGGCAGCCGGTTTGATTCAGGGGCTCTGGCGCTGGACAATGACTTCGCCGTGCTTCGCCACCAGATGTGGCTGACGTTGGACCGCGCTTATAAGACAGCGTCGGAGGCCCTCGGGCGGAAGGCGGCGGCGGTGCGGGGCGTCACTTCGAGCGAGAACCTGCCGGACTTCTGGCCGGCGGAGGGGAAAGTTCTGCTGGAGGACCTGCGCCCGGTGCGCATTGACGAGGACGGCTGGAAGTCCAGGGTGAAGGCGTTGTCAGCAGTGTACCTCGCCTATCCCGGGATTACGTCCTCGGCGGTGGACTACCAAGTCTCGGCGGGCACGTCGTATTTGGTGAGTACGAGTGGCGTGTTTGTGCGTGTGCCGGACCAGGTTGCGATGTTGACCACGCGGGCATCCCTCCAGGCGGCCGATGGCACGATGGTCTACGATGGGGCCTGCCTTGCCGCACTGGACCCTGCCCAGTTTCCGGCCGATACCGAGCTGCGGGGCGCCATCGAAAGCGTGGCGCGCAATGTGACGGCCCTGGCGGCGGCGCCCATCGGGGAATCCTACACCGGGCCGGTGTTGTTTGAAGGGCCGGCGGCGGCACAGCTGTTCGGCGAGGTTTTTGGCGCGCATCTGGGTGTGATGCGCC